>JAVEDQ010000143.1 GCA_030840885.1 Frankiaceae bacterium | reverse complement strand
GTGCGATACCAGAGCGACGGCCCCGGCTGGTTCCCGTTCAGCGCCCGTAGCTGGACGGTGGCCCGGCTCGCCTCCGGCGTCGTGGCGGCCGGCCCGGTCGGTCCAGCGGCGGTGATCCGGTAGGTGTTGCCCTCGAAGCGGGCGCCGGGCTGCGGGACCGGGCCCGCCGGGGCGGCCACCGGCGTCGCCAGCACCGTGATCTGGGTGGCGCCGGCGACGGCCAGCCCGGAGCGCGGGATGTAGACCGACACCTGGGGTCCCTGCTCGGCGCTGCGCGCCTCGAGCTCGCAGCAGGTCACGCCGTCGGTCACGGCGATGGCCGCCTGCGCTTCCGACGGCGGGGCGGTGTTGCGGTAGCCGGCGGGCGCCACCACGAAGCGATAGGGCTCATCGGGCATCCCGACCCCGTCGTACAGCGGGATCGGCGTCGGCGTGACGAGCCAGCCGAGAACGAGGACGGCTGCCGCGGCGAGCAGCAGCAGCGGCAGCCGTCCGCGTCGTCGTCGCTGTACCGAAAGCCATCGGGCGGGCGCGGGGACCCAGGTCGAGAGGTCCGGGACGATCACTCTAGGACTGTGCCCCAGCCACCGCAGAACCGCGAACCGACGTGCGGGTCGGGTTCGGACCACGCGGCCCCGAGATCCGGCCGCGGCCTGCCGCAGTCCGCAGCGACCACGCGATGACGGCGAGCATGAACAGGGCCAGCGCCGCGACGGAAAGGTAGGCCGCCCAGGTCAACCAGGTGGGCACACCAGGCTTCTGCTCGCGCTGCAGGAGCTTCTTGTCCAGCAGGAACGTCCGCGTGAACGTCGGGTCCGCCCGCACCTCCGGCGCCGGGATGGCGTCGTCGCGCGGGAAGAAGATCGGCACGCCCTGGATGTTGTTGCCGCTGGCGTAGCGGATCGTCGACTTCCAGTTGCCGTAGACCGGCACCGGCTTGTTGGTCCGGTAGACGCCGGGCTCGACGCGGGTCAGCTTCTCGACGACGCTGGCGCCGCCCTGCCATGCGGTGATGGTGAACCAGTCGGCCTTCTGCGGCACGTCCTTCGGGTCCACCCGGATCTCCGCCTGCACGGTGCGGAACGGCACCGTGGTCACGTCGGTCAGGCTCACCTGTGCGGTCAGCTGCTGCTGGGCTCGGTAGGGGAAGTTGAAGCCCACGGCGACGAGGATGGCCACGAAGGCGACGGCCACGGAGACGCGGCCGATGGCTGCGGGGCGAGGTGCCCGGACCGCCGCTTCCTCCGGATCGCTGACCCGGTTCAGCTGCTCGGCGATCCAGCCACCGATCATGCCGGCCGCCACTGCGGTCAGCAGCGCCCAGGGCCCGCCCCTGCTGATGACCTCGGTCGGCCAGGGCAGGACGGCCCAGACGTGTGACCAGGCGAACTCCGACGCCAGGCCGATCGTCCCGATGAGCAGGCCGGCGACGGCTCCGAAGGGCACGCCGCGCAGGCGGGTGCCGGCGACCAGGGCGAGCCCCTCGACCAGCAGGGCCGAGACCATGTAGAGCGGGAAGTGCGGCATGGTGTTGCCGAACAGGCCACCGACGATGAGCGTGAGGCCACCGCGCACCAGGTAGAAGACGAGCACCGCGCCGATGGCGGCGCCGGCCCCGACCCGGAGCCGGGCCAGAACCAGCGGGATCGCACCAGCGCCCATGATCATGACCATCTCGAGCGGCATCGGGAACTGCGGGACGCCGAAGTCGAACTCGGCCTGGAAGGTCGACAGGCCGATGAGCAGCGCGCCAGCCGTCGCGACCTCGCGGAAACGCTCGGCCTTCACGCGGCCGGGGGCAGCCTGGTAACCCTCGATGAGCAGCAGGTAGCCGCCGAGGGTGGACAGACCGGCCCCACCGATGAGCATGAGGTGGGTCGGGCCGAAGAGGGTGACGTCCTGGCCGAAGATGCGGTGCCAGATGTCGTCCAGCGGGAAGCCGCCGAGCGAGATTGCACCGCAGATCGTGATGGCGACGGCGCCGAGGGGCACGCGCCAGTTCTCGGTGAGCTTCAGCGTGCGGGCCGGCAGCGGGTCGTTGGACATCGAAGCGGCGGCGACGCCGGAGGCGACGATGCCGAACAGCCCGAACAGGATCCAGTAGTGGGCGGGGTTGGCCAGCGGCCCCGGGTCACGTCCCTGGTCGATGTGCAGGGAGATGTCCCAGTACATGCCGAAGACCGCGACCATCAGCGAACCGGTCAGGAAGACCTGCGGGAACGTGGCCCAGGCCGGGATGTTGTTGATGCGCGAGATGCGGTCGCCCGCCCAGCCGATGATGCTGGGCTTGCCCTGCCGCTCGCGGTAGGCCAGCAGGATCGTCACCGCGAACAGGGCCGTGAAGATCGCCCCGCCGATGATGACCTCGCTGAGCGCGGCCCCGCTGGCCGACTTGGTCTCTGCCGCAAGCAGCGTCACCATTGACGCTCCCTCCCCTGAAAGCGCGCCGGCAGGACAGGTCGCGGCCGGAGCCGCCCCGTCCCCATCGGCGTCGAACGTCTGCAGCGATGTGCGCCCGGGGCGAGCGACGCAAACCTGGGTGTGATCCTTTACATCCGGATTGGCTCGTCGCGAGCTCCGGTCACCGTCCGTGATACCCGCTGCTCACCCCGGCGTCCATCGATGAACGCCGGGACAGGCAAGCTGGGCGACCCCACCGGTCGGTATCGCGCAGTTCGACTGTCAAGGAGCCGCATAAGCGGATAGCGGGTCGATCAGGCCTTGGGGCGGTCGAAGTAGCGCAGGAAGCCCTGCGCGAAGGCCAGGTCCCCGGCGATCTTCAGCTTGCGGCGCAGGAACAGCGTGATCTCGTTGGCCTGCCCGGTGAGCAGCTTGCTGAAGGTGACGATGTCGCAGGTGATGCCGGCGCGGAAGTCCTCGACCGGGCCGGAGATGTGCGTGCAGGCGCCGTGCGAGATGCGCAGGCCGTGGGAGTAGGTCACGTCGCCTGAGGTGATGCGGAACGACATGGTGTCGTCGACCGAGCTCGCCGCCGACGCCTTCAGGCGTTCCGGGATGGTGCTGAAGACGCGCTCGAGCACCTTCGCCTCGCCTGCCTGGGCGAAGGTCTGGGCCAGGTCACCATCGGAGGAGCGCTTCACCAGGGCGGCGAAGTCCTCCGGGGTCATCGTGTCGACGTCGACGGTCTCCACAGCCATGTCGTCTCCCTAGGTCTCGTGGCCAGGAGCCGGACGCGGTCGTTCCGGCTTCCTGAATCTCGTTCAGTATGCCGGTGCAGTATGCCGAAACGCGTCGAGCCCGCCCCCACGTGGGGTGCCGGCTCGACGGCGGAACGTTGTCGCTGTGTCGGTCGGTTGCTTCTACAGCCCGGGCACGCGCTTCATGACGCGCAGGCCGAGCGTCATCATGCGGGCGAAGGTGGCGCGACTGACCCCGGGCGGCGGGGCGATGCCCATGACGCGCTGGGTGGCCACGGTCTGCGACTCGGTGTACTTGAGGATCCCCTTCTCACCGTGACGCCGGCCAACGCCGGAGTCCTTCATCCCGCCCATGGGGGCGTCGTGCGACGCCCAAGCGGCCGAGTAGCCCTCGTTGATGTTGACCGTGCCGGCGTAGATGCGCGTGGCGATGTCCTGCGCCCGGAGGTAGTCGTTGGTCCAGATGCTCGCGTTCAAGCCGTAGGTCGTGTCGTTGGCGATGCGGATCGCCTCTTCGACGTCGGAAACCCGCGAGATCGCCACGACGGGTCCGAAGGTCTCGTTACGGGCGAGCTCCATGTCCTCGGTGACGCCGGTGAGCACCGTCGGCTCGTAGAACAGCGGGCCGAGATCCGGCCGCGCCTTCCCACCGGCGAGCACCGTGGCGCCCTTGGCCTTGGCGTCGTCGACGTGGTCGGCGACGACCTTCAGCTGGTCCTCGCTGACGATGCAGCCCATCTCGGCGGAGAAGTCGAAGCGGTTGTTGACGACCATCTGCTTCACGCGCTCGGCGAAGGCCGGCACGAAGCGGTCGTAGATCGCGTCTTCGACGTACATGCGCTCGATGGAGATGCACAGCTGGCCGGAGTTGGAGAAGCAGGCGCGGACGGCACCCTCGACGGTCTTCTTCAGCGGAGCGTCGGCGAGCACGATCATCGGGTTCTTGCCGCCGAGCTCGGCGGAGAAGTCGATGAGGCGCCGGGCGCACTGCTCGGCGATGACCTTCCCGGTGGCGGTGCTGCCGGTGAACATCTTGTAATCGTCGCGGTCGATGATCGGCGTACCGATCTTCCGGCCGGGGCCGGTGACCGGGATCATCAGGTCGGCGGGCAGCCCGGCCTCGATCAGCAGCTCGATGCCGAGCAGCGCCGTGAACGGGGTCTGCGCGTC
>JAVEDQ010000136.1 GCA_030840885.1 Frankiaceae bacterium | reverse complement strand
GTGCCGCAGGGAAGCTCCCCATGCCGGAGACCGGCGAGGAGAAGACCGGCCCCGCGGAGGGATTCGGTGTCGGCCGCAGCCGTCGGGCGGCGCCCAGCAGGGAGCGCTCCCCCAGCGCCGGGACGAGCTGCGGGACCGTCGCCCGGAGCGACAAGCCGTCCGCGCTGCCGGCGTAGACCCCACCCAGCAACGGGTCGACCAGCCGGTCGACGACCGCGCCGCCGAGGCGGCTGCGGATGAAGGCGCCGACGGCGGGGTCGTGGCCGGGCCCATGTGCGACATCGCGGCGGGGCAGCACCCGGTCCAACGCGGCCCGCGCAGTCCCCCGCACGCCGAGGACCTCGGCGGCGCCGCGCAGATCGGTCGGGACCCCGAGCAACGTCCCGCTCGGTAGCGGACGCAGCCCGCCGGCGAGCCAGACCGACGCCGAAGTCGTTCCGGGTGCGGCGAGTTCGACGTCCGCGGCCGCCGCGGCGGCCAGCCCCTCCGGGCGACGGGCGAGGAACGACTCGGCCCCGTCGTCGATCCCCAGCGGGCCGGTGCTCAGCTTGCCGCCGAGCCGCTCGGACCCGTCCAGCACCGTCACCTCGGCGCGCCCGGCCAGGGCGACCGCGGCGGCGAGCCCGGCCATGCCCCCGCCGACGACGGCGATGCGGGGGCCCGTCACCGGCCGGCAGGCACCGGGGTGTCGGTGCGCCCGGCCGGACGCTCCGGGACGGGCAGTTGGTGCACCGTCTCGACGATGCGGGTCAGGACGTCGGGATCGGTCTCCGGCAGGACGCCGTGCCCGAGGTTGAAAACGTGGCCCTCGGCGGCGGCCCCGGAGGCGACGACGTCGCGCACCTTGCCCTCGACGACCGACCAGGGGGTGAACAGCAGCGTGGGGTCGAGGTTGCCCTGGACCGCCTTGCCCGGCCCGATCCGCTCGACGGCATCGGAGAGTTCGACGCGCCAGTCGACGCCGACGACGTCGGCCCCCGCCTCCCCCATCGCGCCCAGCAGCTCACCGGTGCCGACACCGAAGTGGATCTTCGGGACGTCGGGCACGGCGGCGAGGACCTTCGCCGAGTGCGGCATCACGTAGCGGCGGTAGTCCGCGAGGCTCAGGGCGCCGACCCAGCTGTCGAACAGCTGGATCGCGCTGGCCCCGGCGTCGACCTGCACCCGCAGATAGGCGGCGGCGATTGTCCCGAGCCGGTCGAGCAGGTCGTGCCAGACGTCGGGCTGGCCGTACATCAGCTCCTTGGTGCGGACGTGGTTGCGGCTGGGGCCGCCCTCCACGAGATAGCTCGCCAGCGTGAAAGGGGCACCGGCGAACCCGATGAGCGGGGTGGCGCCTAGTTCTTCGACGAGCCGCCCGACGCTCTCGGTGATGTCGGGGACGTCGTCGGGCTCGAGCGCGCGGATGCGTTCGACGGCCGCGCGGTCGCGGACCGGCTCGGCGATGACAGGACCGGTGCCGGCGACGATGTCGAGATCGATGCCGACCGCGGCGAGCGGAACGACGATGTCGCTGAAGAAGATGGCGGCGTCGGTGCCCATCCGGCGGACGGGCTGCATCGTGATCTCCACCGTCAGGTCGGGGCGCCGGCACGACTCGAGCATCCCCACGCCCTCACGGAGCTTGCGGTACTCCGGCAGCGCCCGGCCTGCCTGGCGCATGAACCAGACCGGCGTCCGGCTCGGCGTCCGGCGGTTGCAGGCGGCGAGGAACGGCGAATCGGAGAGGCCGGGATGCACCCGTCGATCCTCGCACGCCTCAGGTCGGAGGCGGCCGGTTGCCGAGCCCCAGCGACGAGACCAGGAGCGCACCGCCGACGACCAGCAGGAACACCGCGACGCCGATGGTGAGGGTGGCCCCGACGATCAGGCCCAGCACGAGGTTGAGCAGCCCGACCCCGAGCGCCACGTAGGCACCGATGCGCCGCTGCCGCTCCGCCGGGAGCTCGTTGTTCGCCATGACCCTGGTCCCCTCCTCGGCCGGTCGACCCGGATGAGCCCGACATCCTGCCAGCCGCGACACGCCCGCACGGGTGTTCGAATTTGTCGGAGGGACGTGGGAGCGTCCTCGCATGCCCGGGGTTCCGGGTCAACAGCCCGATCCCGAGGGAGGTCGTCCGGATGTTTCTCCCCTGTCCCGAGTGCCGCGACGAGCAGATCTTCGAGCAGCCGTCGTGCATCGACGGTCACGGTCCGGACTGTCCCGAGTGGATGTGCCAGGCCTGCGGCTTCGGGCTGTTTCTGGCGACCTACCCCGAGGTGGACGCCGTCGCGCCGCCCGCCCGGCAGCGCACGGTGCCGACATCAGCGCCGCACGCCCCCGTTCGCCGCGCGGCCTGAGAGGTCTTGCGCCGGTGCCCGATCTCCGCCGTCCCGCAGTTGCGCTCCTGAGTTCGGTGACGGCGGTGCCGTCCTACGGTGAGGCGGTGTCCCCGGTGCCACCACCTGGTGAAGCTGACCGTTTCGGGGCTGGCGCGCGGGCCGAGTTCGCGGAGTTCGACACCGTTGCGGCGGCACTGCGCGTAGCGATGGAAGGGCAGCGCGCCGAGCTCAGCCTGCGGGAGACGCCCGGCCCGACGAAACTCGCTCCTAGGTCCCTGGCCGTCCTCGCGTCGGTGTGGTCCCCGCACGCGGGGCACTCCGGCGTTGCGCACTCCGGCAAGGGCGACGACGAGGCCAGCGACGAGATCGCTGTCGGCCGACTGGTGCTGCTGCACGACCCGGCCGGTCAGGCCGCCTGGGACGGCACCTTCCGCATCGCGGTGTTCG
>JAVEDQ010000099.1 GCA_030840885.1 Frankiaceae bacterium | reverse complement strand
GTCCCCTCGACCTCGAAGTTGACGATCTTCGGGGTCTCGACGAGGTGTGGCGGCAGGTCGGACTGCGCCTGCTTGAAGTGCGGCGAGTTGACGTGCGCGCCGCCGGCGTCCCCGTCGCGGAAGGCCTCGACGAGTACGTACTCGTTCGGGTCGTCGACGCTGCGCGACCAGTCGAACCACAGGCAACCCGCCTCGGCCCGGCATGCCTCGGTGAAGCTCTTGGTGATCTCCGGCCAGCGGTCGGCGGACTCCGGCTTGATGTGGAACTTCGCGGTGATGAAGATCATCGGGTGCCTTCCTGCTGCGGGGTTGCGGGTCAGGTGGAGCCGTCGAGGAATGCCTTGGCTAGCCGCTTCGGGGCCGAGCACAGCCACGCTTCGGTGGCGAGTTCGTCAAGTTCAGCCGGGTCGAGGGCGTCGAGCCGGACGAGGATGGCCGCGTAGCCGTCGAAGTGCGGGATGGTGAAGTACACGTCGGGGTCGCTGGCGACGAGCACTTCTTTGACGCCCTCGTCCGGCACCCGGGCGGCGAGAATCGGGCCGTTCGGAGCGGCGTCGCCGAGCTGGTTGCGATCGTTCTTGCCCAGTGGGCGCTCCCAGAGGAACGACTTCTTCTTCACCTGCCACGCGAGCGTCTTCCGGTGGCCCGCGGCCGCTTCCTCGATCACCTCGGGAAGCGCAGTTGCGACACGTCGCACGTCGTCCCAGTCGGCCACGCCAGAACCCTAGCGCCGACCGTCAGCTCCTGGGCTGGGTCCCCGACTCAAGCGCCGCGGACAGCTCGTCGACCTCATCGATGTCGCCTGCCGCCACAGCCATGATCAGCTCGTACGCCTCGCTGTTCGTCAGCGTGAGCCGCCAGCCGTTGACACCGTAGAACGCAAGCGCAGCCGCCAAGGCCAGCCGCTTGTTCCCGTCGACGAGCGCATGGTTCCGCGCGATCGAGTGCACCAGTGCAGCGGCCTTGTCATGGATGGAGGGGTACGCGTCTGAGCCAAAGGCGCTCGCCCGCGGCCGGGTCAAGGCGGACTCGAGCAGCCCGAGGTCTCGGACCTGGACCTGGCCCAGCGTGCGCTCGGCGACATGGAGCAACTCCTCGAGGCCGAGGAAGATCACTGGCCGAGCCGCTCCAACGCTTCGGCGTAGCGCGGAAGCTCCGCATCGAGAACCTGATCAAGGAGTTCTCGACGGCTGGAGCGTTCAATGTAGTCGCGCACTGCTTGCCGCGCGACCTCCTGCATGGAGCGGCCTTCACGCTCGGCCCGCTGCCGCAGCGCGGCGGTCTCACCCTCGTCGAGCCGCAATGTCATCGCCACAGATGAACCATACCGCGGTGATACCAGCCGTGGTACCGGACCTGGCGGGGACCCCTCGCTCAGATCGGGCGGATCGTCCCCGCCAGGTGCGGCTCGTCCTTCTTCGTGCCGCGGATCGTGAACGCCTCGCCCTCGTCGGTGGAGAACGGGGTGAACGCCACCGTGGTCGGCAGCAGCATTGGCTTCAGGAACCGCGTGTCGGTGACGTACGCGTCGGGCAGCCGGCCCTCGAACCCGCCCATCACCTTCGCATGCGACCACATGCCGTGCGCGATGTGCCGCGGGAAGCCGAGGGCCCTCGCGCTCAGCGGGTGCAGGTGGATCGGGTTGACGTCGCCGGAGACCGCGCCGTAGCGGCGGCCGATGTCGCTCGGTACCGACCAGATGATCGACGGTGTGCCCGGCGGCGCCTCCAGGCCGCTCGGCACCGAGTCACCGGGCAGCGAGTCCGGCAGGTTGTCGGACAGACCCTGCTCGGAGGGCTTGCCGGGCCGCAGATAGCTGCTCTCGCCGGCGTAGACGAGCTCGTCGCCCACGCGCACCTCGGCGAGGACGTCGAACAGCATCCCCTTCTTGTGCTGCCGCAGCCGCCCCGTCCAGACCGAGAACGACAGCTCCTCGTCGACACCGACGGCGCGGTGCAGCGTCATCCGCTGCGCCAGGTGCACCAGGCCGACCAGCGGATACGGAAAGCTCCGGTGGGTCATCAGCTGCATCGACATCGGGAACGCGAGGATGTGCAGGTAGGTGATCGGAAGCCGGTCGGACAACCGCAGCCCGCACACCCGGTTGTAGGCGGCGAGGTCGTGCTGGTCGACCCGGAACCCGGGCAGCGTGACCTCGAGGTCGGGCAGCCCGACCGGGCTCGCTCCCCCGGCCCATGACGGCAGGCCGGGCAGCAGTGAGGTCGCGTAGATCCGCGGCAGGCTGGGGACTGCGCTCAGCTCGATCGTCGTCACCGGTCAGACCCTTTCACGCGCCGAATCTCAAGCACAGCCATCTCAGGCACCGATGAGGGCCTGGCCGCAGACCCGCACGAGGTTGCCGTTGACGCCCGCCGACGCCGGGGACGCGAGCCAGGCGATCGTCTCGGCGACGTCCACCGGCTGGCCGCCCTGCAGCATGCTGTTCAGCCGCCGGCCGCCTTCGCGGACGAACAGCGGCATGGCCGCGGTCATCTCGGTCTCGATGAAGCCCGGCGCCACCGCGTTGATGGTGGAGCCGTTCTTGGCGAGTTCCGGGGCGAAGGCGTCGACGAGGCCGAT
>JAVEDQ010000084.1 GCA_030840885.1 Frankiaceae bacterium | reverse complement strand
GCGGCGGAGCGCTCTCCTGGGGTGTCGGCCAGCTGATCTGGACGATCTATGAACTCTCCGGCCGTGAGGTCCCGTACCCGTCCTGGGCGGACGTCGGCTACGCCGGCGCCGTGCCGCTGCTCGCCGTCGGCATCCTCGCACTGCCCGGAGCGCCGGCCGGGTGGTCCGCACGGCTGCGGCTGGTGCTGGACGGCACGCTCATCGCCGCGGCGCTGCTCGCGCTGAGCTGGACGCTGCTGCTGCACGACCTGATCACCAGTGATTCCGAGACCTGGGCCGCGCAGGCACTGTCGCTCGGCTACCCGGTCGGCGACGTCATCTGCGGCACCCTCGCGGTCGTCGGACTTGCGCGGGCCCGCAGCACCCACGCGGTGCCCCTGCGCACCCTCTCCGTCCTGAGCATCGGGATGATGAGCTTCAGCGTCGGTGACACCGGCTTCGCCCTGCTGACCTTGCAGGGGACCTACGAGTCCGGCAGCCTCATCGACTGCGGCTGGTTCTTCGGCTGGATGCTCTTGGCCCTCGCGGCATACCGGCCGTCGGCCGACCAACCTGTCAGCTCCGAGCGGGACCAGCGCCGGCGCGTCTGGCTCAGCACCTCGGCGCCCTACGCCCCGGTGCTCGTCTCGGTGGGGGTCATCGGCTGGTGGCGGCTCGCCAACGGTTCGCTGGGCCGCGTCGTGGTGCTCCTGCTCCTGCTGATCATTGTCCTCATCGTCATCCGGCACGTGCTCACCCAACGGGAGAACGACCAGCTCACGAACTCACTCGAGGCACGCGTCGCCGAGCGCACCGAGGCGCTGTCGGGCTGGGAGCAGTGGTGGCGCGCGCTGGTGCAGAACTCGACCGACGTGGTCACCGTCGTCACCGGATCGGGCCTGGTCAAGTACCAGACGCCGTCGGTCCGGAGCGTCTTCGGTCACGCTGCGGGCGACCTGATCGACACCGACTTCGTCGACGCCTTCGCGCCCGGGGACCGCGACCGGTTCCGGGACTGCCTCACCGCCGCGGCCCTCTCGCCCGGGGAACCCATGAGCTTCTCCGGCGACTTCGTCCACGCCGACGGCGGCCTGTGTGCGACCGAGTCCAGCGTCATGTCGCTGTTGCACGTCGACGCGGTGCAGGGGCTCGTCATCAACACCCGCGACGTCAGTGAGCGTCGCGAGCTCGAATCCGAGCTCAACCACCGGGCCTTCCACGACGAGCTCACCGGGCTGGCCAACCGTTCCCTGTTCCGCAACCGGCTCACCCATGCGCTGGAGGCCCGCGGCCGCCTCGAGGTGACCGTCGGGGTCCTGTTCGTCGACCTCGACCGCTTCAAGGAAGTCAACGACACGCTCGGCCACGCCTACGGCGACGAGCTGCTGATCGCCGTCGCCGAGCGGCTCGCGGAGACGGTGCGCCCCGGCGACACCGTCGCCCGCCTCGGTGGCGACGAGTTCGCCGTCCTGCTCGAGCACCTCAACGGCGTCGACGAGGCCGAGACCGTCGCCGACCGCGTCATCGCCGTGCTGTCCGAGTCCACCCGCATCCGCGACGTCGACGTGCAGGTGCGCGCATCGGTCGGCATCGCCCTCGCATCGCCGATCGACGACGATCTCGACGTGCTCGACCCCGGTGACGCTGCCGATGTCATGCTGCGCAACGGCGACATCGCGATGTACCGGGCGAAGGGCGAGGGCGGCGGCTCGTGGGAGCGGTTCCGGCCCGAGTTGCACACGGCGCTGATGCGACGCGCGGAGATCGAGAAGCAGCTCCGGTCGGCGTTACGCGACGACGAGCTCAGCTTGGTCTACCAACCGACCGTCTCCGTCGTCGACGGCAGCTACAACGGTGTGGAGGCGCTGGTCCGCTGGGAGTCGGCGACCCTGGGATCGGTCTACCCGAACGAGTTCATCCCCGTCGCCGAGGAGACCGGGCTGATCGTCGAGCTCGGCGCCTGGGTCCTGCACCACGCATGTCTGCAGGGCGCCGCCTGGCTCGCGTCCGGTGTCGCCGACCTGACGCTCGCCGTCAACGTCTCCGGGCTGCAGCTGCTCTCGCCCGGGATGCTCGAGGTGGTCCGCAGCGCCCTGGACCTCTCCGGCTTCCCGGCCGAGCACCTGCTGCTCGAGATGACCGAGTCGGTCCTGCTCGAGCGCAGTGACCAGACGCTTCGCCGGCTCCACGAGCTCAAGGACCTCGGTCTGCGGCTCGCGATCGACGACTACGGTACCGGCTACTCGTCGCTGAGCTATCTCTCGCGGTTCCCGGTCGACGTGCTGAAGGTGGACCGCTCCTTCATCGCACAGCTGCAGCAGAAGACCTCCAACGAGCGCGAGCTGACCCGGACCATCATCCAGCTCGGCGGCAGCCTCGCCATGCTGACCGTGGCCGAGGGCGTCGAGACCGCCGAGCAGCTGGAGACACTGCGCGCACTCGGTTGCGACCTCGCGCAGGGCTTCCTGTTCTCCGAGCCGCGGCCGCCGGCGGAGATCGAGGCGATGCTGCGGCGGCTGCCCGCGCCCTCGGAGGCCACTCATGACCTGCTCGCCGGCCTGCCCGAGCTGCCCGACCTGCCCGCCGTTCTGCCGGCCGAGCTGCCCGCCGACCTGCCGGAAGTGCCGTCCGGGGCCTAGCTCCGCCCTCATCTCCCCGCGGTGTCCGGCCTGCCGTTCGAGAGTTCAGGCGACATCACCCCCACCGTCGGCTCGTCTGCGCTCCTGCTGCAGGAGGCGATCATCGTCCGGAGCATCGCTCGGGCACACGACGGCGGGCTCATCTCACCCCCCGCCCTGCCGGCGGGCACCGCGCCGCGGTGGAATTCCCCACCGCGCCGGGGAAGTAGCTGCTCAGACCACCCGGCGGACGAGCGGGAGGACCGCGGCCGTGCGCTGCGTCGGCACCGAGCGGGCCAGGGTGTCCCCGCGGAAAGCGGTCACGGGCACGGGCCGGCCGAGGTGGTAGCCCTGGGCGAGGTCGACCCCGATCACCTGCAGGTGCTGGAGCTGCTCCTCGGTCTCCACGCCCTCGGCCACGACGGACAGCCCCAGCCCGTGGGCGAGGTCGGTGGTCGCCCGGACAATGGTGGCCGCGCTGGCCGACGAGGTCACGTGCGAGACGAAGGCCCGGTCGAGCTTGACCTCGTGGACCGCGACCCGCTGCAGGAAGGTGAGCGAGGAGTAGCCGGTGCCGAAGTCGTCCACCGAGATGCGGACGCCCAGCGAGCGCAGCCGCCGCAGGACCTCCTCGCAGACCTCGGCCTCGGTCATCATCGCCGTCTCGGTGACCTCGAGCATGAGGCAGCGGGGGTCCAGGCCGTGGCGGTCGAGCAGCACGCCGAGCTCGTCCGGGAGCTCGTGGTGGAGCAGGTTGCGGGCGGAGACGTTGACCGCGACCCCGACGTCGGGCAGCCCGGCCTGCTGCCAGGCGACGCAGTCGGTGATGGCCTGGTCGAGCAGGTGCATCGTGAACGCGCCGATGAGGCTGCTGTGCTCGACGACCGGGATGAAGTCGCCGGGTGCCAGCAGGCCCCGCGTCGGGTGCTGCCAGCGGACGAGGGCCTCGGCGCCGGTCACCTCGCCGGTGTGCAGGTCGATCTTCGGCTGGTAGTACAGCGTCAGCTGCCGCTCGTCCAACGCGATCTGCAGCTCGGCCAGGACCGCGAGCCGGGCCTGGTCCTGCTGGTCGCCCGCGACGTCGTACCGGACGACGGAGTGCCCACGCCGCTTCGCGCGGTACATCGCGACGTCGGCGCAGCGCAGCAGGTCGACGACGCCGGCGGCGTCCTCGGGATAGACGGCGGCGCCGACGCTGCCCTCCACCGAG
>JAVEDQ010000082.1 GCA_030840885.1 Frankiaceae bacterium | reverse complement strand
TGTAGCCGAGGTCGCCGAGCACCTTGCCGAGGACGAACAGCAGGAACAGCGGCTGCAGGACGACCTGGGCCAGGAAGCTCGGCAGCTCACGACCGGTGACGAAGATGTCCCGCCAGAGCAGACCGGCGAAGGCTAGAACGGGCCGGGGGCGCGTCGTCGTTCCTGCCGGGGCGGTCACGGTGGCGCTCATCGCAGGTCCCGTCCCGTCAGCCCGAGGAACACGTCCTCCAACGTCGGCTCGCCGAGTACCACCGAACCCAACCTGGCCCCGCGTCGGGCGAGCAGCTCCGCCACCGGCGCGATGTGCGCCGCCCCCTCACCCTCGAGGTAGAGGCGTACGCGCAGCTGCTCGCCGGGGTGTTCCGGGTCCGGTGGGGAGCCGACCTGCTCCACCTGCTCGACGCCGGCGAGTGCACCCAGTGCGTCGAGGACCTGCTCCGGGGTCCCGTCCTGCGGGCAGGTGACCACGAGCTCGAGGGTGGAACCGCCGGGCAGGCCTCGGGTGAGGGCGGCCGGGGTGTCGAGCGCGAGCAGCCGCCCGTGGTCCATGATCCCGACGCGGTCGGTGAGCTCCGCCGCCTCGTCCATGTCGTGGGTCGTGATGACGACGGTGACGCCGCTGTCGCGCAGCTCGCGCACCTGCTCCCAGACGAACAACCGGGCCTGCGGGTCGAGGCCGGTGCTCGGCTCGTCCAGAAAGAGCACCTGCGGCCGGTGCATCAGCGCCCGGGCGATGAGCAACCGCTGGGCCATCCCGCCGGAGTAGTTGTCGACCTTGTCGCCCCCTCGGCCGCCGAGCCCGAACTGTTCCAGCAACTCGTCAGCGCGGCGGCTCCGCTCGACTCGTCCCATCCCGTGGTAAGCCGCGTGGAAGACGAGGTTCTGCCGGGCGGTGAGGGCGCGGTCGAGGTTGCTGCGTTGCGGCACGACCGACAGCCGGCTGCGGGCGAGCACCGGGTCGACGGCCACGTCCACTCCGGCGACGCGGGCGACTCCGGAGGTGAGGCGGACGCGCGTCGTCAGGATGCCTATCGACGTGGTCTTGCCGGCGCCGTTCGGTCCGAGCAGACCGAAGATCTCCCCGGCGCGCACGGCGAAGCTGATGCCGTCCACCGCGTTGGACGGTCGCTTCGGGTAGCGCTTGACGAGGTCGCTCACCTCGACCGCGACCGTCGGATCGGGTGCCGGTGACGGTCCCCCGGCGGGGCGGTGGGTCTCGAGCGCAGTCATCGGTTCCAGTGTGCGCCCGCGTCGCCGACATCCGCACCTCATCGCATTTGCAGGAAGCTGGGGTGGTGAACCCCGCCGTTCCCCCCGTCACCACCGGCGCACTCCTCGCCCATTGGCGGCCGGACGTCGCCGGCGTCGTCGTGCTCGTCGCGGCCTCGCTCTACGCGGCGGGGGTCGTCGTGCTGCGTCGCCGGGGCGACGCATGGCCGATCGGTCGGACGCTGGCTCTGCTCCTCGGCCTGCTCTCGGTGCTGGTGGCGACGGCCGGCGGCGTCGGGGTCTACGCCCGCGTGCTGTTCTGGATGTACACGGTCCAGGCCCTGGTGCTCCTGGTAGGGGCGCCGCTGCTGATCGCCGTCGGCCGGCCGCTGGAGTTACTCGCGGCAGTCCGGGGGCGGCCTGCGCGTGGGCGCATCGTCGCGCTGCTGGCCAATCCCCTGCTCGGCCCGGCTGCCCTGCCGGTCCTGACGTTCCTGCTGTTCTTCACCCCGGTTCTCGACGCCTCGCTACGGTCCTCCGCCGTCGGGGCAGCGGTGCGCCTGGTCCTGCTCGCCGCCGGGCTCGTGTTCGCACTGCCGCTGATCGGCGATGCGGCGCCGCGGACATCGCTCGCGGTCGCCCTCGCCGCCTTCGTCGGCTTCTTCGAGCTGCTCGCCGACGCCGTCCCCGGCATCGTCCTGCGACTGCAATCGACGCTGCTGACCACGTTCTACGCCGGGCTCCACCGGCCCTGGGGCCCGCCGCCGCTGATCGACCAGCAGGACGGTGGATCGATCCTCTGGATCGTCGCCGAGGTCGTCGACCTTCCATTCCTGGCTCTGATCGTCCTGCAGTGGATCCGGGCCGACCAGCGGGAGGCCGCCCTCATCGACGCCCGACTCGACGCCGCCGCCCCCGGGGCTGCAGAAGGCGAGGCCGGTCCGGTCGCCGGGGATCCTCCTGCGGCGGGGCAGGAGGTCCCGGCGACGGACCGGCCGTGGTGGGAGACCGATGCGCGCGTGTTCGGCGCCAACCGGGCCGCAGATTTCCGGCCGCGCCGCTAAATGCACCCGCGTCCTCGCGGCCGCTTTATGTATTGCAGATCACGTGAAGTGTTCTTGCCAGCAGTCCGGCGCTTGTAGTCAGGTCGTTGTAAGTGCCTTCCCCTCGGGTGCAGAGTTTGGGATTAACGCCCTCGGGGATTCTTTTCAACACCGCTGCTTCATGTGAAGCGCGGTAATTGACGGCAAAGCAGTCGGTCGTCTCCAACCCTCGAGGGAGAAACATGACGACCACCGATCAGGGACCGATCCGCACGCAGGACGCGGCAAGCCCGGACAAATACGAGAGCTGAGCACCTGTGGCA
Organism: Frankiaceae bacterium; assembly: GCA_030840885.1. Classification (GTDB taxonomy): domain Bacteria; phylum Actinomycetota; class Actinomycetes; order Frankiales; family Frankiaceae; genus JAVEDQ01. The sequence goes on along the minus strand of JAVEDQ010000082.1, from coordinate 8,460 downwards.
CGAGTCTTTCTCGGAGGCCGCCGGGGCGTGGTCGTCCGCGGCGGAGGCCTGGGCGGCATGCTGCTCGGTCTGGTGCTGAGGCGCGTCCTACGCCGCCGGGCCCAGCGCCGTCAGAACTACTACTACTAGGAGCACCATGTTCTTCTTTTTCTCGAACCGGCTCGGATGCCTTGGATCGCTTCTGGTGTCCGTGCTCGTGACGCTGGTGCTCATCGCGTTACTCCGTCGCTGAGTCGCGGTTAGCCCTGGGCGGGAGCGCCGAGCACCTGGGCATCGGCGATGTTGGCGAGCCGCACCTCGCCGACGGCGAGCATGCGGTCGTCAACGCCGGTGATGGTCACCCGCCACAGCTGCTGCGTGCGGCCGCGGTGAATCGGCTCGGCGGTCGCCGTCAGCCGTCCTTCGCGCGCGGCGCGGAGGAAGTTGGTGGAGTTGGCGACGCCGACGACGTTGCCGCGGTCGCCGAACCAGAGCGCGGCGCCGATACTCGCGGCCGACTCGACCATCGAGCAGTACACCCCGCCGTGGACGATGCCGTAGGGCTGCAACAGCTGTGGCGCGATGGCGGCGCCGAGCACGACGCGGTCCGCCGAAGCCTCGAGCACCTCGACACCCAGCGTTCCGTCGAGCCCACCGCTCATGTCCAGTACACCCACCCTGGCCGTCCCTCCCGAGAAGCCGGCCTCGCGTCGTCGGCCGTCGCAGGAGCCGAGCCTATGGCCTACCCCCGGACACAGGGGACGTTGACGTAACTCGACAACCGGCCCATCCCTGACTGGCACGGTGTTGCTGTTCGCCAACCGCGCCGTTGGAGGAAAGCGCCAAAAGCGCCGTCTGGTTCTCGTTACCGAGGAGGTGCGACGCAGCGGCTTCGGCCGAGCAGGCTCGACCTGTGATGCTTCGCGACGCGCTCCAGCGCGAGATGCCGACGACGTCGGGCCAGCCCCTGCCGCCGCACGGGGGTTCCCGGTTGCTCGCCGTGGCCGGTGAACGCCCCCGGCACGTCGTGGCCAACGCCGACCTGCCCGCCACCGTCGGCGCCACCGACGACTGGATCCGGTCGCGCACCGGCATCGAGACCCGGCACGTCGCCGGCGAGGGTGAATCGGTGGCCGACCTCGCCACCCGGGCCACCGCCAAGGCCATCGCCGCCGCCGGCGTCGACCCGGCCGAGGTCGACCTGCTGCTCATCGCCAGCTGCTCGTTGCCGTCACCGGTTCCCGGCATCGCGCCGACGGTCGCCGAGCGGCTCGGTCTCCGCGGCGGGGCGCTCGACGTCAACGCCGCCTGTGCCGGCTTCTGCTACGCCCTCGGCCTCGCCGACTCCGCGCTGCGCAGCGGATCGGCCCGAACCGCCGTCGTCGTCGGGGCCGAGCGGATGACCGACTGGATCGACTGGTCCGACCGCAACACCGCCATCCTGTTCGGCGACGGCGCCGGCGCTGCTGTGCTGACCGCCTGCGCCCGGTCCGAGAACGGCATCGGGCCGGCGGTGTGGGGCAGCGACGGATCCGGCCGCGACCTCATCCGCGTCGCCGACTTCGAGCGTCAGATCTCGATGGACGGTTCGGCGGTCTTCCGCTGGGCGACCTCGTCGGTCGCCCAGGTCGCCCGCGACGCCTGCGCCCAGGCAGGGATCGAGCCGGCGGACCTCGCCGCGTTCGTGCCGCACCAAGCGAACCAGCGCATCGTCGACGCCGTCGTCCGCCAGCTCGGACTCCCCGAGAGCACGGTCGTCGCCGACGACGTCCGCACCAGCGGTAACACCTCCTCGGCGAGTGTCCCGCTCGCCCTGGCGGCACTGGCCGACGCCGGGCGGATCGCGACCGGGGACCCGGTGCTGCTCGTCGCCTTCGGTGCCGGACTGTCCTGGGCCGGCCAGGTCGTCCTCGCACCCTGACGCCGCACCTCTTCCCCCGAATCCCGAAGCCCGCCTCCCGCAGCCCGCCTCCCATCTAGGAGAGCCCATGCCCACACCCCTTGCCGAGCCGATCGTCGTGACCGGCCTCGGCGCCACCACCCCACTCGGCGGCGACGCGTCCACGACGTGGGAGGCGTTGCTCGCCGGCCACTCCGGGGCACGTGCCCTCGACCGGCCGTGGGCCGAGCAACTGCCGGTACGCATCGCCGCACCGGCCGCCGTGGACCCCGCCGAGGTCCTCGGCCGCGTCGCCGTCCGCAAGCTCGACCGCTCGCAGCAGCTCGCGCTCGTCGCCGCCCGCGAAGCCTGGGCCGACGCCGGGTGCCCGCAGGTCGAGCCCGAGCGGCTCGCGGTCGTCGTCGCCTCCGGCATCGGTGGCGTCACCACTTTGCTCGACGCCCACGACACCCTGACCGCCAAGGGCGCTCGTGCCGTCGGCCCGCACACGGTTCCGATGCTGATGCCCAACGGGTCGGCCGCCGTCGTCGCCCTGGAGCTCGGCGCCCGAGCCGGGACCCACGCACCGGTGAGCGCCTGCGCGTCCGGTGCGGAGTCGATCGCGATGGGCCTCGACCTGCTGCGGCTCGGTCGCGCCGACGTCGTGGTCTGCGGCGGCACGGAGGCGGCGATCCATCCGCTTCCCATGGCCGGGTTCGCGGCCATGCGGGCGTTGTCGACCCGCAACGACGAACCGGGTGCGGCATCCCGTCCGTTCGACAAAGGCCGGGACGGGTTCGTGCTCGGCGAGGGTGCCGGGGTGCTCGTGCTCGAGCGTGCTTCGTCGGCGGCCGCCCGCGGGGCACAGATCTATGCGGAGCTCGCGGGCGCAGGACTGACGTCCGACGCCCACCACATCGCGGCTCCCGACCCCGAGGGTGCCGGCGCCGGACGTGCGGTCGCATTCGCGATGAGCGACGCCGGTGCCGCCGCCGACGAGGTCGTGCACATCAACCCGCACGCCACCAGCACGCCGCTCGGCGACCTCGCTGAGGTCAAGGCCCTGCACGCCGCACTCGGGGACGCCGTGCTGTCGATTCCGGTCAGCGCCACGAAGTCGGCCACCGGCCACCTGCTCGGTGCGGCCGGCGGTCTGGAGGCCCTACTGACGGTGCTCGCCCTCGAGCACCGGCTGGCCCCGCCCACCCGCAACCTCGACGACCCCGACGATGACGTCGACCTCGACGTCGTCCGCTTCGAGCCCCGCCCGCTGCCCTCCCCCGGCGTCGCCCTCTCGACGTCGTTCGGGTTCGGCGGCCACAACACCGCGCTCGCCTTCCGCAGCTGGACCGGAGCCGAGGGAGTCGGAGCGTGACCAGCGTCCTCGACGACACGACGGCGACCGGTGCGGCCCCGCGCCTCGACGACCGCGACCCGGTCGTCCGGCTCGCGTGCCTCGCCGAACCGGCTACGTTGACGGTCTCCGACGTCTGCGACGGCGCGGCGTGGGGCTTCGGTCGCCTCGACGGGACCCGTGCCGTGGTGTTCGCGACCGACCCGCGGACGCAGGGGGGTGCGCTCGGCGAGCAGGGGTGCGCCTTGATCGTCGACGCCTACGAGCGCGCGCTCGACCTCGACCTGCCGATCGTGGGCGTGTGGCACTCGGGCGGCGCCCGGCTGAAGGAGGGTGCCCGCTCCCTGCACGCGGTGGGGCAGGTCTTCTCCGCGATGACCCGGGCCAGCGGTCGCATACCGCAGGTGAGCCTCGTCGTCGGGCCGGCCGCGGGCGGTGCCGCCTACGGCCCCGCGCTGACCGACGTCGTCGTGCTCACCCCGGACGCGCGGGTGTTCGTGACCGGTCCGGACGTCGTCCGTTCCGTCACCGGCGAGGACCTCACCGCCGAGCAACTCGGCGGCCCGGGTATGCACGGGCCCACCTCCGGCGTCGCCCACGTGACCACCTCCGACGACGAGGACGCGGTGGAGCGCACCCGTCGCATCACAGCGCTGCTCGCTCGGCGCGTGGCTGCCGCACCCGACGAGGCGACCCGCCCTGACCCCGCCTTGTTCCTGCCGCAGCAGCGCAAGCGGGTCTACGACATCCATCCGGTCATCGCGGCGGTGCTCGACGGGCCCGGCGAGGAGCTGCAGGCCGAGTGGTCGGCCAACGTCGTCACGCTGCTCGGTCGCCTGCGTGGCCAGACGGTCGGCGTCGTTGCGAACAACCCGGCCCGCGACTTCGGTTGTCTGACCGGCCCGGCCTCGGACAAGGCCGCGCGCTTCGTCCGGTTGTGCGACGCCTTCGGCATCCCGCTGCTCGTGCTCGTCGACGTCCCGGGCTATCTGCCCGGTGCAGCCCAGGAGAGTGAGGGCATCCTGCGCCGGGGTGCGAAGCTGCTGCACGCGTTCGCCGGCGCCAGCGTGCCGCGGGTCAGCGTCGTGTTGCGACGCGCGTTCGGCGGTGCCTACATCGCCATGAACAGCCGATCGTTGGGGGCGACACGCGCCTTCGCCTGGCCCGACGCCGAGGTCGACGTCATGAACCCCGTCTCGGCGGTGCGCATCCTGCGTCGCCGCGACCTCGCCGGACTCGAGGGCGCCGAGAAGACGGCGGCCGAGGAGCTGTTCGCCGCCGAACACGCCGAGGTCACCGGCGGCTTGGCGGTCGCGGTGGACGAGGGTTTCATCGACGAGGTGCTCGAACCCTCCCGCACCCGCGCCGCCGTCGCGCACGCCCTGCTGGCGACCGAGCCCGTACGGGGTCGGCAGAGCAACATCCCGCTGTGAATGACTCTGTGACGACAGCAGGCACGCTGCCTTCCTCCGGCCGGGTCGGTGGAGTCGAGTTCGTCGTCCTGGGGTGCGGCGAGCCCGTGACGGTTCTCGCGCACGGGCTAGGCGGCTCGACGGCGGAGACACGGCCGCTCGCCGCGGGTCTGAGCGGGACGCGGGTGCTGCTGCATTTCCGCGGCCACGGCGACTCCGACCCGCTCGACGACGGGTGGGACTACGACGTGCTGGCCGACGACCTCCGCCGCGTGGCCGACGCCGTCGGCGCCACCCGCGCGCTGGGTCTCTCGCTCGGTGCGGGTGCCCTGTTGCGGCTGCTCATCGCGACGCCCGCCCGGTTCGGACGGGTGGCGTTCGTGCTGCCGGCCGCACTGGACCGGGCGCGTGCCGACGGCGCGACGGCGCGGCTCGACCGGCTCGCGACAGCGATGCGGATCGGCGACCTGAGCCGGCTGCAGGAACTGCTGCTGCTCGAGGTGCCGCCGTCGCTGCGGGCGACCCGGGCGGCGCAGGTGCTCACCGCCCGGCGGGCTCGGCAACTGGCCTTCACCGAGCCGCCCTCACCCCGGGGCGCCGTCCGCCCGATCGAGTCGCTCGCGGCGCTGCGCACGATCGAGGTGCCGAGCCTGGTGCTGGCGCAGGAGGAGGACGACCTCCACACCGTCGCCACCGCGCGCACGCTCGCCGAGGCGCTGCCACAGGCGTCGCTGCACGTGCTGCAAGCCGGCGGGGTCTTCTGGACCGACCGCCACCGCGCCCGCCAATTGCTGGCGGCACATCTGACGGCCTGAGACGCTCTCTGCAGGAGATCGAGGTAGCGGGCTGCAATCGTTGAGCGACTATTGCATCGGCATGGCTATCAGGCGGAACTGACTTCTTTTATTCGGTCGCACCGAATGCGCTTCGACTGCAGTATGGCGACATGCCGACTGTCCGCGTCCCCCTTTCGGGGCACGGCCATGTCCGCTTGCGTATCGAGGAAGAAGGTGGTGCATCCATCTTTCTGGTAGTGGTGGTCGCCGTCGTCATCGCATTCACCCGCGGCGGAACGGATACGAATCATCCGACCACCGGCTCGGCACCGCCTGGGGCCATCCCCGCCGGTGCAGAGACGCAACCAGGCGCACCACCCGGCGTACACACCGAAACTCAGCAGTCGAGCTGCCGGATCGCCGAGTCGGGACTCACTACGTCGATCACCGGCGGCGCATTGCAGGCGAGAATCACGAACCAGGCTGATCATGTACAGAATTTTCGTGTTCTCGTGACCTTCTACGACGCCGATTCCCACCGTCGCCTCGATGACGCAGTCATCGTGTTCCGAGCCGTGGCACCGCAACGACAATCAGCTGTGAAGCAACTGGCCGCGCCGCAGACCGAGGCGGGACTCCGCTGCCGTTTCGCGATCTCCCACTTCTGATGACACATGGCCGGTGCGGTTGCTTCTGTCGTAGGACGATGCGATACTCGAACAGATGTTCGAGAGATTGTCTGCGGCGGTTGCAGAGTTGGCGGCAGCGGACGTCTCGGTGGCTCCGGCGGCGTTGGGTGACGAAATCTGCTCGCTGTACCAGGTGCGCGACGCGCTGGAGGCGCAGATCGCACGTCGGCTGGCTGCCTTCGCCCGCACCGACGGCTGGGCGGACGAGCAGGTGACCGTCGGCGCGTGGCTACGGACGCAGACGACGATGAGCCACGGGCAGACGGCGGCGCAGACGCGGGTGGCCCGCGCCCAAGAGCAGCTGCCGGAGCTGGCCGCGTGCTGGCAAGCGGGGCGGATCAGCTTCGCGCACTGGCAGGCGGTGGTCGCCGGGCTCCGGCTGTTGCCCGAAGAGCTGTGGGCCGATGTCGACGCGCCGCTCGCGACGGCGGCGCCGTCGATGACGGCACGGGAGCTCGGGGACTACCTCCGCAGGCTGGCCGAAGCACTGCTACCGACCCCGAAACCGAAGGACGAGACCCAGCGCGAGGCCCGGCGGCTGTCGGTCACGACTGGCTTCAACGGCATGACCGTCGTCTCCGGCCGGCTCACGCCCGAGGTCGGGGAGAAGCTGCAGTCCGCGCTGTCCGCGGCGTCCCGGCCGGACGCCGCCGGCGAGCTGCGGTTGCCGAACCAACGTAAGGCCGACGCATTGGAACAGGCGCTGGACCTGCTGCTCGATTCCGGCGCACTGCCCGAAGACGGCGGGCAGAAGCCGCACGTGAACCTCATCGTCGGCCTCGACAGTCTCACCGTCGGAGCGCAGCTCGCCGAGCACGACCCCACCCGGGCCGGCAGCCCGCTGACCCGACTCTCATCCGAAGAACGCGCCCAGCTGATCCGGACCGTCACCGAGCGGCTCGACGCCGAGCGAGCCGGTACGACGCCTGTCCGACCGCGGCTGTCCTGGACCGGCCCGATCGGCGTCTCCACCGCCCGACGCCTGGTCTGCGACGGCGCCGTCACCCCGGTCTTCACCCGCGGGAGCAAGCCCTTCGACGTCGGCCGCACCAGCCGCGACGTGCCTGCCCACCTGCGCAGCTTCGTCGTTGCCCGGGACGGGCATTGCATCTGGCCGTCATGCAGCATGCCCGCCCGCTGGTGCCACGCCCACCACCTGTGGTTCTGGGCCGATGGCGGCCCCACGAACGCCGACACCCTCGGCCTGCTCTGCCCCCACCACCACACCGCCGCCCACAGCGGCCGCTGGACCGTCGTCGTCACCGCACCCGGTGTCCTCCGCATCGAGAAACGCACCCGACCCGACCAACCGCTCTACCGCTTCGAGTACGACATCGGCTGGCCCGGCAAGGACCAGGCCGACAGCCAACCGCCGCTCGACGGCACCGGCTGACTTGCGCTCCTGGTTTGTGGCACCCGTCTGACCTGTTGCGGCAGGACCCTGCAGACCGAATTGCCGTAGGTCGGAGGCGATGGCCAGCACCGCGGGTTCAGCCGACGTGACCGCGAGCCGCCCACATCCGCTCCACCTGCCGCATCATCGCCGGATAGACGACGAAGCGTCGGAACGGTTCGATCAGTCGCAGGTACGCCTCGCCGAGCAGGCCGCGCGGCGCCACCCACACACCCAGCTGACCGCGGTATCGACCGTCGGGTCGCGGCACCCAGCCCAGGTGCAGGACGCCGTGGACCGTCGCGTTGGACAGCTCCGCCGCCCACTCCCGGTCGGTCCGGTACACCGGCGTGAACCCGACGCCGACCTTGCGCTGCCCGTCCCCGATTTGCCCGACGTCGGCGCTGCCGCGGAGGTCGCTGGGTAGCCGTTCCCGCAACGACGTCTGCGTCGAGCCGGGGATCGGGCGCGCGCTGACCTCGTCGTCCCAACCCAGGAGACCCCCGAGGCGGAATCGGACCTGGAACAGCAGGCGCGTCAGACCGGATTCGGACCGAGCAGGGTCGAAGCGACTCATCAGGCTGACCAGATCGTCGAAATCCGCCGCGTCGCCCTCCGCGGGCAGCGCCCAGACGTCGAGCAGTCGGAACTCGGGGGCGAGGCTCGTGATGACCCAGTCCTGCGACACGTCCGTCTCGGTCGGCACCTTCATCGGAGGACCTCGCTCTCTCGCGTATGGAACCGCCGCCGCACGACGGAGGGCGGTAACGTACACCCATGCATGTATGTAGGAACAGGTGACGCCGGAAGGGGTTCGGACCCGACGGAGCCAGGCCGACCGACGGGAGCGCTCGCGCGACGCCCTTTTGGAGGCGGCAGCTCGTGGCATCTCACGTTCGGGGTACGCGAGCCTCCGTCTCGAGGACGTGGCACGGGAGGCCGGCTACACCCGCGGCGCGCTCTACCACCAGTTCGCGG
>JAVEDQ010000071.1 GCA_030840885.1 Frankiaceae bacterium | reverse complement strand
GCTCGACGATGACCGACCCGCCCGGGCGCAGCAGGCGCCAGGCCGCGGCTTCCACGGCACGGACGACATCGAGGCCGTCGGTGCCGGCGACCAGCGAGACCTCGGGGTCGTGGTCGCGGACCTCGGGATCGACGCCGTCCACCTCGTGCTCGGCGACGTAGGGCGGGTTGCTGACGACCAGCGCGAGCTGACCGTCGAGCTCGGGCAGCGCATGCTCGGCGTCACCGAGGTGGAGGGTGACGGGCAGGCCCAGCCGGTCGGCGTTGCGGCGGGTCCACTCCAGCGCGCCAGGGTCGAGCTCGACCGCGTGCACCACTGCCCGGGGGAACTCGCTGGCCAGGCTGAACGCGATCGTCCCCGACCCGGTGCAGAGGTCGACCACCAGCGGTGGCTCGTAGTCGGAGGGCAATCCCCGCAGCACGTCGAGGGCCGCCTCGACGACGACCTCGGTCTCCGGACGTGGCACGAACACACCGGGGCCGACCATGAGCTCGATGTGCCGGAAGCCGGCGCTGCCGAGCAGGTGCTGCAGCGGCTCACGGGCCGCGCGGCGGTCCACGAGCTCGCGGAAGGCGCCGAGCAGCGTCGTGTCGAAGTGCGCCAGGGTCAGTTGCGAGCGCGGGACGTTCAGTACATGGGCCGCGAGCTGCTCGGCATCGGGATTCGGGCTCGCCAGGCCGGCCTCGGCCAGCGTCGCGGAGGCGGCACGCACCGCGACCGAGGCGGCGACGTCACCCTTCGGGGAGTTCTCGGTCAGCTGCTCCGTGCTCGTCACGCGTAGGTCCCGTCAATCGTCGCGGTCATGCTTGGTCATCTGTCATGCGTGATCGTCATGCGTGGTCGTTCTCGTTGAGTCTGCGTTCCGTCTCTGCCTTGCTCAGTACCTCGAGGACGCCGTCGAGTTCGCCGTCGAGCACGCGATCGAGGTTGTAGGCGGTGTATCCGACACGGTGGTCCGAAATCCGGTTCTCGCGAAAGTTGTACGTGCGTACCCGTTCGCTGCGGTCGACCGTGCGGACCTGTGACTGCCGGGCGGCGCTGGCGTCAGCGGCCGCGCTCTCGCGGGCGGCGGCCAGCAGTCGGGCGCGCAGGATCCGAAGCGCCGACTCCTTGTTCTGCAGCTGGCTCTTCTCGTTCTGGCACGAGACGACGGTGCCGGTCGGCAGGTGCGTGATGCGCACCGCGGAGTCGGTCGTGTTGACGCTCTGACCCCCTGGGCCGGAGGAGCGGAACACGTCGATACGCAGGTCGTTCGAGTCGATCGAGACGTCGACGTCCTCCGCCTCGGGCAGGACGAGCACACCGGCGGCACTGGTGTGGAGCCGACCCTGGGACTCGGTGACCGGGACCCGCTGGACGCGGTGCACGCCGGCTTCGAACTTGAGCCGGCCGAAGACGCCCCCCAACGCGCCGTCGCTGCCGGACCGGGTCCGCAGGGCGACGCTCACGTCCTTGTAGCCGCCGAGGTCGCTGGTGGTGCTGTCGAGCACCTCGGCCGACCACCCCTGCCGCTCCGCGTAGCGCAGGTACATCCGCAGCAGGTCGCCGGCGAACAGGGCGCTCTCCTCGCCACCCTCCCCCGCTTTGACCTCGAGGATGACGTCCTTGGCGTCGTCGGGGTCGCGCGGGACGAGCAGCTCGCCGAGCCGTTGTTCCGCGTCCGCGAGCGTGACCTGGAGCGTCTCGGCCTCCGCGGCGAAAGCGGCATCGGTGTCGCCGAGTTCGCGGGCGGCTTCCAGGTCGTCCCGCGTGCGGTCGACCATGCGCGAGGCCTCGACCACGGCTGACAGCTCGGCGTAGCGGCGGCCCAGTTGACGGGCGGCGCCGGTGTCGGCGTGGACGGCCGGGTCGGCGAGCCGTCGTTCGAGGTCGGCGTGCTCGGCGAGGAGGTCCTCAAGCCGGCCGGCAGATGCCGTGCTCATCGCTCGCGTTCCTCCATCCTCTCGAACCGTCCTGGGACCGCACACGACGACGGCGCCCGTCCCACGAGGGACCGGGCGCCGTCGGTACAGCTAGTTGGAGGCCGACTGGCCGGGCGTGCGCTTGCCGTAGCGGCGCTCGAACTTCTCGACGCGACCGCCGACGTCGAGGATCTTCTGCTTGCCCGTGTAGAACGGGTGGCACTGGGAGCAGACCTCGGCGTGGATCACGCCGTTGCCCTTGGTGCTCCGCGTGGTGAACTTCGCACCACAGGAGCAGACGACCTGCGTGTCGTGGTAGGTCGGGTGGATGTCAGGCTTCACGTCGTACCTTTCGGGGTCGTCGGCCCGGGCGGGCCGTCGGTGCCGGGTCCCCGGGCCGTCGGCGGCGTCTGCCGTCCACGGGACCACGCGGGGTGAACCGGTGCCGATATGCATTCTAACGTCCGCACCGGCGCGCCTCTTCCCTGCGGAGATGGTCCGCCGCCGGACCTAGCGGAGCCGATCCAGGGTGCGCCGGACGAGCACCTCGAGGCCGGGTCGGTCGGCGGCGGAGTTGTTCGTCAGGGTGATCCGGACCAGGAACTGGCCCTGCTGGACGTAGCCGTAGCTGTAGGTGATCGGTGCGGCGTTGTAGTTGCCGGGGGTGACGACCTCGGCGAGGTAGACGCCGCCGTCCCCGAGAGCGAGCGCCGGGTCGACGTCGGTGTGGGTGATGCGGTCGAACCGGTCGGAGTTGACGTACCGGAAGTCGTAGGGCTTGCACGAGGCCGTGACCGAGCGGATCGAGGCGAGTGCGTCGGTCGCGGCCTGCTCGGACGGGAACCCGGCCACGGTCTGCCCGACGTAGGTGGTGAAGTCGGTGTTGCCGAGCGTCTGACCGACGATCACCGTGCCTGTGGGCGGGACGAGAGCCGGTGCCTGGCACGGCAGGAACACGTCGGTGGGGTTGGCGGGGCGCTGCTCGGTGGCGCCGGGGATCTCGCCGCGCTGCAGCAGCGACTGCTCGGCGCGCAGCCGACGCTGCTGCTCGTCGAGCACGGGGCTGCTCGGTGCCGCCGGGGCCGCGGCGCCCGGCAGGCTCGCGGCCGAGGGACTGCCCGTGACGGCAGGCGCCGCCGTCGGGGTGCTGTCGCGCCCGAAGAGCAGTACGGCGCCGATGCCCCCGGCCGCGAGGACCAGGAGGACGACCAGGAGGACGAGCGATCGAATGCGGCGACGGCTCTTGGCGGAGCCCTCCGTCGACTTGCTCCTGGACGTGCGGCGACGCGAGTGGGCCCCGGGGACGGCGG
>JAVEDQ010000042.1 GCA_030840885.1 Frankiaceae bacterium | reverse complement strand
GTGCGACTGTCAGTCGTCGCCGGTCGGCGTCACTGCCCTTCTCGCCGAGGCCGCCGTGGCGCTCATCGGCGTACCGGTCGCGATCACCATCGCCATCCTCAAACACCGCCTGTTCGAGATCGACGTCATCATCAACCGCACCGTGGTGTACGGGCTGCTCGCGTCGGCGGTGACGGCCGTGTACCTCACGCTCGTGGTCGGTATCGGCACGCTCGCCGGCTACGGAGTGGGCAACCCGCTGCTGACGACCGTGGCCGCGGTCGCCATCGCACTGCTGTTCCAGCCGCTGCGCAGGCAGGCGCAGCGGGCGGCCAACCGGCTGGTCTACGGCGACCGGGCCACGCCGTACCAGGTCCTGTCCGACTTCGCCGAGAGCCTGGAGGGCACCGTCGGCGTCGACGACATTCTGGGGCGCATGGCGTCAGTACTGGCCGACGGCACCGGGGCGAGTCGCGTCGACGTATGGATCCGCATCGGGCCGCAGCTGCGACCGGCGGCCACCTGGCCCCGCGACGCTGCCGCACCCGCGCCCGTCCACATCGGCGCGGCCGACGATCTGCCGGCCCTGCCCGATGCCACCCGGACCGTCGCCGTCCGGCACGGCGACGAGCTGCTGGGCGCCCTCACACTGGAGAAGCCTCGTACCGAACCACTCACCGCGCCTGAGGACGGTCTCCTGCAGCACCTGGCGTCACAGGCCGGGCTGGTACTGCGCAACGTCCGGCTCACCGCGGAGCTGCGGGCGACGATCGAGGAGCTCCGGGCGTCGCGGCGCAGGCTCGTCCAGGCGGAGGACATCGAGAGACGCAAGATCGAGAGGAACCTCCACGACGGAGCCCAGCAGCAGCTCGTCGCGCTCAAGGTGCATCTCGGCCTTCTTGAGGCCGTCGCTGACGACGCCGACCAGGTGAAGTCGCTGACGAGCAGGCTCCGCGACGCCGCTCAGGAGGCGCTGGACGACCTGCGCGACCTGGCGCGCGGCATCTACCCGCCGCTGCTCGCCGAACGCGGACTGGTCGACGCCCTGCGAGGACAGGCGCGGCGGCTGACGACGCAGACGACCGTCGAGGACGAGGGGCTCGGCCGGTACGCCCGCGAGGTAGAGGCGGCTGTGTACTTCTGCGCACTCGAGGCCCTGCAGAACGTCAGCAAGTATGCCAGGGCGACCACGACGGCGGTCCGGCTCTCCGAGTGCGCCGGCAGCCTGGTGTTCGAGATCCGGGACGACGGAATCGGGTTCGAGCCCGACGAAGCGCGCTACGGCACCGGCCTGCAAGGCATGACCGACCGCCTCGATGCGCTCGGCGGCAGTCTCGAGCTCACCAGCGAACCTGGGCGTGGCACCGTCGTGCGCGGTGCAGTCCCGTTGGCGAGTACCGGTGCGGAGTCCGCACCAGCTGCGGTACCTGCCCCGACGGAGCCCGTCGCGGTGCCTCACGCCGCGCCGTGACTCCAAGCCGCCCCGTCAGCGAGAACGACGCCCGCTGCGCGCCCGCAGGTAGTCGGCCACGACGTACTCACCGAGCCGGCCCAGCTCCGGCGTGAAGACGCGGCCCCCGTTCCGGCGGGCGACCGCGTCGACGAACCGGACCAGCCCTGGGTCGTCGCCGAGCATGAAGAAGTTGAGCGTGGCCCCGTACCGCGTCAACGCGTCCACCTCCGCGACGGTGGCCCTCAGAGTGCTGGAGGTCGTCGGCCACCGGAAGAACGGTGTCCCGTCGCCGGTCAGGTGCGCCGTGGGCTCGCCGTCGGTGACGACCAGGACGACCGGCTCCGCGTCGGGGTGCCGACGGACGTGGCTCCCGGCCAGCATCAGCGCGTGCTGCAGGTTGGTGCCCTGCACCCACTGCGGCTCGATCTCGGCCAACCCGAGCGGAGTGAGCCGGCGCGCGAGCCGGTCGAACCCGATCACCTGCAGGGCGTCGTTGCGGAACTGCGTCGCGACGAGGTGCGACAGCGCCAGTGCTGTCTGCTTCATCGGTCCCCACCTGTCCTCCTGGAACATGGAGAACGACAGGTCGACGCACAGCGCCACGGCAGCGGTGGTGCGTCGCTCGGTCTCGGCGACCGCGAAGTCCTCGACGTCCAGGCGGACCCGGGAGCCGCCACGGGCAGCCTGGCGGGGGAGCGTGGCGGTACGTAGCACCGCATTGTGCACGGTCCGGACGGCGTCGATCGGGCGTTCGTCACCGAAGCTCCAACGCAGCATCGCGCCGGTCCGCTCGTCGGCGGCGCCGGTGCGCTGGTCGTTGTGGTCGCCGCGCCCGGCCGCCTGCAGGTCGGCGAAGATCCGGCGCAGCGCGGTCTCGCCCAGACGGCGCAGCGCCTTCGGCGTCATCGCGATGCCGTCCCGGTCGCGGCTGATGTACCCCTGCCGCTCGAGCTCGCGCTCCAGCTCACGGAGCGCCCGCAGATCCTGCACCGCCGAAGGGGCGAGCTGGCGCTCCATCGCGTCCACGTCGATGTCGTCGAGGGTGGAGCCGGGGTAGTCCTGAGAGAGCTGGCTCTCCAACGCGTCGAGGTCCGCGAGATCGGCCACTGCACCCACCGCCTGCCCGTAGCCGAGGGGCTGGTCGCCGTCGATGTCGGCCGGCTCACCCTGGCCTAGCCCGGGGCGCAGCGTTGCAAGGTTGTCGTGCAGCTGGGCCAGCTGGCTCTCGAGGTCGAGATCACCCAGCGCCTGTGACATCAGCTGCTGCAGCTCGTCGCGCTGCTCGCGGGTCAGCGACCGCATGAGCCGCTCGGCGGCCGCCTGCCTTCGTGCCAGCAGGTCGATCAGGTCGTCGGTGTCGGTCGGGTTCTCACCGAAGAACTGGCCGTGTTTGTCCATGAACTGCTCGAACTGCCGGCCGGTGTCCTCGCCACGGCTGTGTGCCGCGAGCAGCGAGTTGAGGTCCTGCAGCATGTCCCGTAGCTGCTGCATCGCCTCCGGGTCGTTCCCGGACAGGGCGGACTTCATCCCGGCGAACTGGGCGTCGAGG
>JAVEDQ010000160.1 GCA_030840885.1 Frankiaceae bacterium | reverse complement strand
GCTGCGCTACCTGACCGCCATGCAGCGCCGGCTGGACAAGCTGCCGGGCGACATGGTGCGTGAGCAGTCGCGGATCCGTTCGCTGCAGGACCTCGCGAACGACCAGGCGCGGCTGCTCGCGTCGCTCCCGCCGGGACGACCGGTGCCGGACACGGTCACCGACATCCGCTGGATGATCGAGGAGCTCCGCGTCAGCTGGTGGGCGCAGGAGCTCGGCACCCGCGGACCGGCGTCCGAGCAACGCATTCTCCGGGCGATGGACGCCGCCCGCGGCTGAACCACCCTCCGGACGATGAGTTCGGGCGCGCCGGGTCGTCTACTTCCTCATGGGCACTCTCTGCTTCGCGATGAGCATCTCTGTCGACGGCTACATCGAGGATCCAACCGGCAGCATCGGCTTCTCCGAGCCGGACGAGGAGGTGCACCGCTTCCACAACCAGCGGACCCGTGCGACGGCAGCGTTCCTCTTCGGCCGGGGCCTTTATGAGGTCATGGAGGATTTCTGGACGGCGCCGGAGCGGGCCGATGGTGGGGATGTGGAGGCGGAGTTCGCCCGCGAATACGTCGCCACGCCGCGCGTCGTGTTCTCCGACTCGCTGAAGTCGGTCGCGCCGGGATGCCGGCTGGTGCGCCGCGCCGATGCCGTCGCCGAGGTGGTCCGGCTCAAGCGGGAGACCGACGGTGACCTGGGCCTCGGCGGTGCTGGTCTGGCCGCATCGCTGCTGGACCTGATCGACGAGTTCCAACCGACGGTGGTGCCGGCCTTCACCGGCGGCGGCAAGCCGTACTTTCCGCTCGGCGCCCACCTGCAGCTGCGTTTGGTCGAACAGCGCGCCTTCCGCAACGGCACCGTGCACCTGCGTTACGTGCGATCGGAGCAATGAAGCGTCGAACGGTAATGGTTGCAAAACCAAGAAGGGGGATAACCTTCCCTGACGACGCCGGAAGACCGCGAGTACGTGGCCCGGGCGTCGGCGCTCCGGGGGGAGATCGTGCGCGGTCGTGTGTTGCGACTTCTCGTCGCATTCCTGCTTGCAATACTTGGAACCTGGGTCGTGGTGGAGCCCCCGGCCGGAGCCGTTTCAGTCGGTGACATCAGCACCGATGGCGCTGCCTGGACGGGTGCGCTGGGTGGACCCGGTCACGACGGCCACAACAGTTCGGCTCTACCCCCGCTGCCCCTGCAGCGGTGGTCCCGCACCTTCGACGGCACCGTCTCCTCCCCGATCGTCAGCGACGGCCGTGTCTTGCTGACGGTGCAACCGCCCAACAGTGGCGTATCGGGAACTCCCGGTTGGGCGGCTGAGGTCGTCGGGTTGGCGGCTTCGGACGGACGCAGCTTGTGGCAGCCGCTCCCGCTCGCCTCGGGCGTGCAGGCGCAGGCGTACGCGGACGGGCGTCTGCTCCTCGTCCTGCAGAACGGCGTCATCGAAGCCGTTGACGTCGCCGATGGTCAGGTTGCCTGGGTGCGCAACAGCGGCCCGTACTTCCACTACAACCTGCAGATCGCCGCCGCGGACGGCGTCGCCGTCCTGAGCAACGACAACAACTCCCTGGTCTCCGCGGTCAGGGTCGCGGACGGTGAGCCGCTGTGGGTCAACCCCGAGGTCGCGAAGTACGCGAAGGTCGGCAGCCCCTCCTTCGTCGGCGGCCAGTTGGTCGTGGAGGACGAGTGCGGCGCCGTCATCCTCCTGAACGAGTCGACCGGCGCGGTCAAGTCCGGACCGACCCGTACCCAGGCGTGCGCGAGCGTGGGCGGCAACGTCGCCGTGCCTGTGCAGGGCGGGCGGGCCTTCCCGTACACCCGGGCCGGTGCCGACGTGCGCTCCCTGCCGGACCTGGCCGTGCAGAGCTCCGTGAGCGTGCACCCGACGAGCGTGGACGGCGATCGGGTCTTCGGCCTCGAAGGCGGGCGAGCGGTCGCCGTCGACACCCACGACAACGGCCTGTGGACGAGCGCCGCCGCGGACTACCTCCCGTCGACCATTGCGGTTCCGGGGGCGCTGGTCGCGCGCAGTGCAACCGGCCGGGT
Source organism: Frankiaceae bacterium (assembly GCA_030840885.1). Lineage (GTDB taxonomy): Bacteria > Actinomycetota > Actinomycetes > Frankiales > Frankiaceae > JAVEDQ01. Next base: position 1,892 of record JAVEDQ010000160.1, on the reverse strand, counting down.
CGACCTGCTGAGCCAGATCGACGGGCACCTGCTGTTCTCGACTCTCCAGGACGACCTGAACTGGTACGGCGCCTCGGTGCCGGTTGCCGTGGGAGACGGCCTCCTGATCGATCCGCACGGCAGCAGACTCACTGCCTACGGCAACCTCAGCCCGACCCTGCCCGTGCTCTCACCGGTCCTCCCGCCGCTGCCGGTCTTCGCGCCGCCGGTGCCCGTGCCCGCGGTCGGCACCAGCTGGACCGGCGCGGGAGGAAACGGTCGTCACGACGGCGACCAGCCGGCCGAGGCGATGCGACCACCTCTCACTCGAGCTTGGTCGGCCGACATCACGGGTTGGGTCGCAGGGCAACCGCTCGTGATACCGGGCGCCGTGGTTCTCGCCAGCGCTAGCGGGTCCTCCGGTGGAGTGGACGTTCACGCGTACTCATCAACGACCGGGAACCCGTTGTGGGCGCCGGTGCACGTGGCCGGGACCTACTCCGAGGGCGGTCTCAGCTACAGCGCCGGCGTCATCGTCGCCGACACCGGCATAGGCGGACACACGGCCGGGATCAGCGCGGCCACGGGCACGACCTTGTGGGACGACGGGGACCCCAGCCAGTACTCCGCCGGGCAACCGGTCGCCGAGGGCGGCAAGGTCTACCAGGAGTCCTTCCAGCGCGACATCTTCACGGGAGCCGTCACCAACCTCGGTTTCGGTAACACCCTCCCCGTCGTCGACGGATCAACGGTGTGGACGCTGCAGTGCTGCTGGCACATCCAGCGCTACGACGACGGTCAACAGACCAGCTCGGGCGACCTGGGTGGCCTCTCCGGCGGCACCGGCGCCTTCACCTCCCTGCAGAACGGGCAGCTGAACGTCGCCGCAGGTGGCTTCAGCGGCCTCTACGAACGTTTCTCCGTGGACCCGATCAGCGAGAAGCTCGTCGATTCCCTCGAGGGACACATGCCGGCCGCCGCGGACGGCAACGTGGTGGTGACGACCTACTTCTCAGACGTGGTCGCTCAAGAGGCCAGGACGCACCGTGTCATCTGGCGGACCACTCTGGCGAAGCCGCTCGCTGACCAGCCGATAATCGCGGGCGGTCAGAACGTGTTCGTGCGACAGATCAGCGGCGAAGTCGATGTCCTGGACGCCCACACCGGAGCAGTCCTCTGGTCGGACAGTTCGAACGCATCAGCCGGCTGGGGGGTGGACTCAGCCGACTTCCCCGGCGGCATGGTCCTTGGCCAGGGTCTGCTGGTGGTGCCGAGGTTCGGCGGCATCACGGTCTACCGGGGTGTCGGGGGCCTGACCTATCCCGGCCCACCGATCCCGCACACCGACTTCCGGCCGAGCGCGCCCGTCGCGGTCTCGGCGGTGGCCGGTGACGGCGGAGCCGTGGTCAGCTGGAACCCGTCCACGAGCCCGCAGAGCCCCGTCACCGGATACGACGTGTCCGTCGTGGGCTCATCCGGACCGGCCGTGCACGTCGGCCCGAGCGCGACGTCGGCCACGATCAACGGCTTGAAGAACGGCCAGAGCTACGCGTTCAGCGTGCAGGCGTCGAACGCCAACGGAGCTGGACCCTCGGCCACGTCGGCCCTGGTCACACCGGCGGTGCCGTTGACACCGCCCGGTCCGCCCACTGCAGTCGTCGGCCACGCGGGCTCGACTTCGGCGACAGTGACCTGGTTGCCGCCGGCCTCGAACGGAGGTAGCCCGATCACGGGTTACACGGTGACCAGCTCGCCGGACGACAGGTCCACAACGGTCGGCGGCTCTGCGGTCAGTGCCCAACTGACCGGGTTGACCAACGGCACGTCGTACACGTTCACCGTCCGTGCCACGAACGCCAAGGGCAGTTCGGCCGCATCGACGCCCAGCGTGGCGGTGACTCCCCGGGCGCCGA
>JAVEDQ010000011.1 GCA_030840885.1 Frankiaceae bacterium | reverse complement strand
GCGGGGCGACGAAGGCGAGCATGGGGCGGCCGATGATGTCGGCGAGGTTCTCGGCCCGCGCAAAGGCGACCGCCGCCGGGTTGGCGTAGACGATGGTGCCGGCGTCGTGCACGATCAGCGCGTCCGGGCTGAGCTCGAGCAGCAGGCGGTAGCGGTCGGCGACGTCTTCGGTCTGTGTTCCGATCGGCTCGAGGACACCGGCCAGCCAGCCCGGCGCGTCGGGCACGTGACCGGCCCGCACCCGGACGCGACGCGGCACGCCGTCGCTGCCGTCGACGTCGGTCTCCAGCTCGTAGATGTCCCAACCGCTGCCGGCGCCGTCGCACAGGATCGGTCGGAGCACCCCGGCCAGCACGTCGGCGAGCTGCTCGGGGCTGACGTCGAGCAGGGGACGGACGGCGGGGGAGCAGGAGACGAAACCCTGCGGGCCCCAGAGGAAGGAGCCGAGCCATCCGCCGGCTTCGGCGGCTGTGATGGTGAGCGAGTCGACCAGGCGATGCGCGGCCGAGGGGACGGACCCGACGGGATCGACTCCTGGACAGCGCTGTCCGGCGATCGTCTGCACCGGTACGAGCGGGCTCACGCCGCCCCTTTCACTGGGTCGACAAACGGGCCCGAGGTGGGCCAGGCCCTACCGGCTTCGACAGTAGGCCGCGGATCCTTGAGCCGGTTGGCCTGCCCAGCTGTCACCGCAGGGCCTTCGGCCGACCCTCCATCCGGCCGACAGGAATCGATGCGAGTGGTGACCGGAACCGGGGCTGATGTCGTCCGTGCGCTCGACACGGGGGAGATCGCCTGCGACTGCGGCCGCGGGTCGCTGCGCCGGTGGGGCTGGGCCCGGCCGCGGTTCCTGCGGGTCGGTGATCGACGGGTCTGGTTACGCCCCCGGCGCGGTCGCTGCTCGGGCTGCGGGCGGACGCACGTCCTGCTGCCGAACCTGTGCCTGGCACGGCGGTTGGACTCCGTCGACGTCATCGGCGCCGCGCTGGCGGCCGCGGCACAGCGACGCGGAACTCGCCGCATCGCCTCGGTGCTCGGGGTGCCGACCAGCACCGTCCGTGACTGGCTGCGGGCGCATCGGCTGCGCGGCAGTCCGCTGCCGCCGGCCGACGAGCCGTGGGAGCACCGCTGGCGACGGATGTCCGCAGCCACCCACGGCCTGCTGCTGGCGCCGGTCCCGGGGACGTCGGAGAGCCAGCTGACGTCGCAGAAGCAGAGCGTGAGCGCGCAACACCAACCCGCGTCTGCGCACGGCTGACGGGCTCCCCGATCCCTTGATCGAGAACGCAGGAGCGATCGAGGAGCGACATGAGGTCCGAGAAGTCACCGTTCATCGCCGGGGTGGGTGCCGTCACCGGTTACGGATGGGGCCGCGACGCGCTGTGGCGCGGCCTGCATTCCGGGGTGAGCGCCGTCGTTCCTACACCGGGCTACGAGGACGTGCTCGGCCACACCGTGTGGATCGCGTCGGTGGCCGAGGGCGGGTCGCCGGCCGACGGGGCCGGCCGCTTCAGCCGGGCGCTCCGGGCCACGGCACGCGAGGCGGTCAACGACGCGCTCGCCCGCGGGTGGGTGCCGGGCCGCAAGGTGGGCCTGGTGCACGCCGTCGTCCTCGGCGACGTGCTCCAGTGGCGGGACTTCTACCTCGTCGACGGCCGCGAGCGCTCGGTCCGCGGCTACCTGTCCCTGATGCCGTCGACCGCGATCAGCCTGCTGATGCAGGAGTTCGGGTTCCACGGCCCGGCCATGAACGTCTCGGCGATGTGCGCGTCGGGCAACTCGGCCTTCCTGACCGCCAAGGCGTGGATCGACGCCGGTGTCGCGACCGACGTGGTCGTCGTCGCCACCGACATCTCCGGGACCCCCGAGAACGTCAAGCACTTCCGCGACCTCGGCGTCGCGGTCACCGACGTTCCGCCGGACCAGGCATGCCGGCCCTTCCAGCCCGGCAGCCGCGGCTTCGTGCTGGGGGAGGCGTCGGTCGCGTTCGTACTCACCGGCGAGGTGCGCGGGAACGACGCCCGCCCCTACGCGCGACTGCGTGGCGGGGCCATGAACCACGACGCCTTCCACGTGACCTCGATCAACCCCGACCTCGACCACGTCCGCGCTGTCCTGGACGACGCGTTGACCGACGCCGGCGTGAAGGGACGCGACGTGCGCTACCTCAACGCCCACGGGCCGGGGACGAAGCAGTGCGACGCGGCCGAGTCGGCCCTGCTCGCGGACTCCCTGACCGACGCCGAGGTGTACTCGCTGAAGCCGCTGGCCGGCCACTGCCAGGCCGCGGCCGCCGCGGTCGAGATCGCGGGAGCGGTCCTGGGCTACGAGCACGCGGTGATCCCGGCGCCACGTCACGCGGTCGAGGGCGGCCACGAGCGGCTGCTGGATGGGGCCACGGTGCAGCGCGACGGCGTGACGGTGAAGACCTCACTGGGAATGGGAGGTCACAACTCGGCGATCATCCTGGATTCCGTCACCTGATCTGACGCGGCGGCCACCTGCGCACAAAGCGAACGACTGGTCGGTTTTGTGTGCAGAATGTGGCAATGGTCGCTGAAGCCGTGGGCTCACCGGGCGTTCGCCGCCGGTCCGCCGAGATCACTCGCGACAAGCTCCTGACCGCCGCCGTGGAACTGTTCGCCGAGCGGGGCTACGACGGAGTCCGGGTGCGGCACATCGCGGAGCGCGCGGGTGTGACGACCGGCGCGATCTATGCCCACTACGCCGACGTCGCGACGCTGCTCGCCGACGCCGCCGGCCGGGCGGTCGACTACGCGGTGCACGCCGTGGTCGAGGGTGCCCCCTCCGACCTCGGCCCGCTGCTGCGCACCTTCGTCATGCACGCCACCGAGAAGTCGCTGTCCCGCGAGCAGGCGCTGCTGCTCGAGGCGTTCGTGGCCGCCCGGCGGTCCCCGCGGTTGCGCGAGGTGCTGGGCGAGGTGTTGCAGGCGCGCCTGCGGAGCCTGGAGAAGGCGCTCTGCGACGCGCAGCTGGCCGGGACGTTGCGCTCCGACCTGCCGGTCAAGGCGCTGGCGTGGTACTTCTACCTGCTCCCGGTCGGCCTGCTGGCGGGGCAGGGAGCCGAGCTGCCTGCGCCGGACCGGAGGGAGACGTTCGTCGTCCTCGAGGCGTTGTTGGCCGGCCTCCGGCCGGTGGCGCCGCCGACCTGAGGCGCCTCGCACCCTGGCGCATTTCGCCCATAGGAAAAAGGCGTTGCACGCGCCCGGAATCACCAGCAAGGTCGTCGACGTGGTGGAAACGATCGGAGCGCACAGACAATCTTCTCAACCGGCGATCCTGGTCGAGGGGCTCACGAAATCGTTCGGATCCGTGCACGCGCTGCGCGGCGTGGATCTCGCCGTGCCGGCGGGGACGGTGCTCGGCGTGCTCGGTCCCAACGGAGCCGGCAAGACGACCGCGGTGCGGGTGCTGACGACGCTGCTGCGTCCCGACGGCGGACGCGCCCTCGTGCAGGGCCACGACGTCGTCGAGGAGCCGAACGCCGTCCGCCGGCTGATCGGGCTGGCCGGGCAGTCGACCGCCATCCAGGACGAGCTGACCGGTCGCGAGAACCTCGAGATCGTCGGCCGGCTCTACCGGCTCGGCCGGAGCCGGGCGCGCGAGCGGGCGGTGGAGCTGCTCGAGCAGTTCGACATGACCGACGCCGCCGACCGCACCGTGAAGACCTACTCCGGGGGTATGAAGCGCCGCCTGGACCTGGCCGCGAGCCTGGTGGGCGCGCCGGCCGTGCTGTTCCTCGACGAACCGACGACCGGGCTCGACCCCCGCAGCCGCATCGGGATGTGGGAGGTCATCCGTGAGCTCGTCCGCGGCGGCACCACGTTGCTGCTGACCACGCAGTACCTCGACGAGGCCGACGAGCTCGCTGACGAGATCGTGGTCATCGACACCGGCCGCGTCATCGCCGCCGGCACCGCGGAGGAGCTGAAGAGCCGCATCGGCGGCGACGTCCTCGAGTTCACCGTCCCCGATCGCGACCGCATCGGCGACGCCGCCGCCGCGGTGGCCGGGCTGTCCGACGGCGAGCCCGCCACCGACGCCGACACCGGTCAGGTCTCGGTCCGCGTCGGCAGCGGCGGGTCCAACGCCCTGGTCGACGCGGTCCGGCGGCTCGACGCCGCCGAGGTCGTCACCGCCGACCTCACCCTCCGGCGACCGTCGCTGGACGACGTCTTCCTCTCGCTCACCGGGCACGGCGCCGAGCAGGAGGCCGAGGCCGAGGCGGAGGCGGGAGGATCCCGCCGTCCGAAGCGCCGCAACAAAGAGAAGACGGGAAGCTGAGCATGGCCACGATCGCGTCGGGTGCTGCCGGTACCGCCCCCTCACCTGGTTCCGCTCCGTCCCGGCTCGCCGAGGTGCGGGGCACGTTGTCGGACTGGCGGACCCTCACCTACCGCAACCTGCTGGTCTGGGCCCGGGTGCCGGCCTACATCGTCTTCACCGTCGTGCAGCCGGTGATGTTCGTGCTGATGTTCCGTTACGTGTTCGGCGGTGCCATCCAGACCTCGAACGCCGGCGGCTACGTCAACTTCCTGCTGCCCGGCATCATCGGCCAGACCGCGGCCTTCGCCTCGATCGGCACCGCCATCGCCCTGGCCATCGAGG
>JAVEDQ010000581.1 GCA_030840885.1 Frankiaceae bacterium | reverse complement strand
GCGACTACATGTACTCCGAGTACGCCCGCGACCCGCGCATGAAGGCCAACATCGGGATCCGCCGCCGGCTCGCCCCGCTGCTCGACAACAGCCGCGCGCAGATGGAGCTGTTCACCTCGCTGCTGCTCTCGCTGCCCGGCTCGCCTGTGCTGTACTACGGCGACGAGATCGGCATGGGCGACAACATCTACCTCGGTGACCGCGACGGCGTGCGCACCCCGATGCAGTGGTCGCCGGACCGCAACGCCGGCTTCTCCAACGCCGACCCGGCCCGGCTCTACCTGCCGGTGCTGATGGACTACGTCTACGGCTACCAGGCGCTGAACGTCGAGTCCGAGATGCACCAGCAGACCTCGCTGCTGTGGTGGACGAAGCGGATGATCGAGATCCGCAAGCGCCACCCGGTGTTCGGCCTGGGCACCTTCACCGAGCTCGGGGCGTCGAACCCGAGCGTGCTCGCCTACGTCCGCGAGTTCGGCGACGACCGGGTGCTGGTGGTCGCGAACCTCTCGCGGTTCCCGCAGCCGGTGGAGCTCGACCTCCGCCGGTTCGAGGACTGCTCCCCGGTCGAGCTGTCGGGCAACGTGCACTTCCCCCGCATCGGCGAACTGCCCTACCTGCTGACGCTGCCCGGCCATGGCCACTACTGGTTCGCCCTGACCCCGTCGGACGAGTACGGCACCTGACCCCCACACCGACCTGCCGTCGAGCAGCACCGACCGGAACGAGCACGTCCGCGACCCAGGAGTGACCGTGACCCACGCACCGACCGACCTACCGGGCCCCGACGCGACCTCCCACGACGCCGTCGCGGCCGAACTGCCCGGCCTGCTGGCCGAGTGGCTCCCCTCCCAGCGGTGGTTCGCCGGCAAGGGGCGGACGATCGCCGCCGTCGAGCTGGAGCAGATCGCGACGCTGACCGACGAGCTCCTCCACCTGGTGGTGCTGGTCCGGTACGACACCGGCCAGGACGACCGCTACCAGGTACCGGTCACCACGCACGCCGAGCCCGACCCGTCCCTCGAGCGCCACCGGATCGGGGTCACCGCCGGAGGGTCGGTCTACGACGCCCTGCACGACTCGGCCGGAACGGCGGCGCTGCTCGATCTGGTTCGCACCGACGCCGCGATCGGCGGCCTGTCGGCGACCTCGATGCGCCCCCTGGACCTCCTGCCCGGGATGCCGGTCGGCGTCGAGCAGTCCAACACCAGCATCGTCTACGGCGGCGAGTACATCCTGAAGATGTTCCGGCGGCTCGCGCCCGGGACCAACCCCGACCTCGAGATCACCCGGGCCCTGGCCGACGCCGACTCGACCCATGTCGCGGCACCGCTGGGCTGGCTCGAGGGCACGGTCGCCGGTGAGCCGACGACGCTCGGGGTGCTGCAGGAGTTCCTCCGCAGCGGCACCGAGGGCTGGCGCCTGGCGCTGGCCAGCGTGCGGGACCTCTACGCCGAGGGCGACCTGCACGCCGACGAGGTGGGCGGCGACTTCGCCGGCGAGTCCGAACGCCTCGGTGCCGCAACTGCCCAGGTCCACGACACCCTCGCCCACGTGCTGCCGACCCGTACGGCGGGTGCCGAGGAGGTGGCCGCCGAGGCGGACCGGATGGTCGAGCGGCTCGACGTCGCCCTCGCCGCCGTCGAGCAGCTCCGGCCCTACGAGGCCGGCCTCCGCGCCGTCTACACCGCGCTGCGCGACCGCGGGCGCGAACTGCACGCGCAGCGGATCCACGGCGACTACCACCTCGGCCAGGTGCTGCGCGTCGACTCCGGCTGGGTGCTGCTCGACTTCGAGGGCGAGCCGGCCAGGCCGCTGTCCGAGCGGGTCGCCGCCGCGAGCCCGCTACGCGACGTCGCCGGCATGTTGCGCTCCTACGACTACGCCGCCCGCTACCTGCTGCTCGACCACCCCAACGCCGGGTCGCTCGCGTACCGCGCCGAGGAGTGGGCAGAGCGCAACCGGACCGCCTTCTGCAACGGCTACGCGACCGCGAGCGGCACCGACCCGCGCGACGAGGACGTCGTGCTCCGAGCCTTCGAACTGGACAAGGCGGTGTACGAAGTGATGTACGAGGCGCGGCACCGGCCGAGCTGGCTGTCCATCCCGCTCTCGGCGATCGAACGGCTGGTCGGCTGATGCCCCCCACCCGTCGCGGCCCCGAACCGCAGTCCGGGCCGGCGGGCAACGCCCCGGGCCGTGGGCGTCGCGCCGCGAAGCCAGCCACCCCGGGCGAGCCCGGGAACACCACCCCGGGCGCGCTCGCCTCCGAGGCGGCACTCGGCCAGGACGAGGCGCCCGAGGTGGAGATCGCCGCCATCGGCGCCGAGACGCCGCTGCAGGGCGACGAGGGCGAGTTCACCTCCGAGGTCGAGGGCACGTCCCACGGCCCGAGCCGGAACGAGCTCGAGGAGTTGGTCGGCGGTGCCTCGAGCGACCCGCACGGCATCCTCGGGGCCCACCCCGACGGGTCGGAGTTGATCGTTCGCGCTCTCAAGCCCGACGCCGAGTCCGTCGTCGTCGTGTCGGGTGACCAACGGGTCGCCGCGACCCCGCTGCACGAGGCGGGCGTCTGGGAGGCGCGGCTGCCCGGCGGCGAAGCCCGCGACTACCGCCTGGAAGTCACCTACGCGTCAGATGGTGATGGTGCGGGCGAGACCTACACCGTCGACGACCCCTACCGCTTCCTGCCGACCGTCCGCGAGATGGACCAGCACCTGATCGGCGAGGGCCGGCACGAGAAGCTCTGGACCGTCCTCGGCGCGCACGTGCGCGAGTACGACAGCCCCGGGTCGACGCCGGTGAGCGGCACCAGCTTCGCGGTCTGGGCTCCCAACGCCCGCGGCGTCCGCATCGTTGGGGACTTCAACTTCTGGGACGGCAAGGCGCACCTGATGCGCGCGCTCGGCTCAAGCGGCGTCTGGGAGCTGTTCCTGCCCGACGTCGGCGCCGGCACCCGATACAAGTTCGAGGTCCTCGGCGCCGACAGCGTCTGGCGGCAGAAGATCGACCCGCTCGCCCGGCGCACCGAGGTGCCGCCCGCGACCGCCAGCGTCGTGGACGTCTCCGACCACCACTGGAACGACGACGCCTGGATGCAACGTCGCGCATCCATTTCCTGGCACGAGCAACCGGTCTCGGCCTACGAGGTGCACCTCGGTTCGTGGCGGCAGGGGTTGTCCTACGACCAGCTCGCCGACGAGCTCGTCGCCTACGTCACCGAGACCGGCTTCACCCACGTCGAGTTCCTGCCCGTCGCCGAACATCCGTACGGGCCGTCGTGGGGCTACCAGGTCTCGGCCTACTACGCGCCGACCGCCCGCTTCGGCGACCCGGACGGCTTCCGCCGGCTCGTCGACGCACTGCACGCCGCCGGCATCGGCGTGATCCTCGACTGGGTGCCGGCGCACTTCCCGAAGGACGCCTGGGCGCTGGGCCGGTTCGACGGCACGCCGCTCTACGAGCACCCGGACCCGAAGCGCGGCGAGCAGCCGGACTGGGGCACCTACGTCTTCGACTTCGGCCGGCACGAGGTGCGCAACTTCCTCGTCGCCAACGCGCTGTACTGGTTCGAGGAGTTCCACATCGACGGTCTGCGCGTCGACGCCGTCGCCTCGATGCTCTACCTCGACTACTCGCGTGGTGACGACTGGACCCCGAACATCCACGGCGGCCGCGAAAATCTCGAGGCCGTGGCGTTCCTGCAGGAGGCGAACGCGACCGTCTACCGCGAGCACCCCGGGGTCATGATGATCGCCGAGGAGTCGACGGCGTGGCCGGGTGTCACGCGCCCGACGCATCTCGGCGGCCTGGGCTTCGGCTTCAAGTGGAACATGGGCTGGATGCACGACACGCTCGACTACGTCGCGCGCGACCCGATCCACCGCTCCTACCACCACCACCAGATGACGTTCTCGATGATGTACGCCTACTCCGAGAACTACGTGCTGCCGATCTCGCACGACGAGGTGGTGCACGGCAAGGGCTCGCTGGTGCGCAAGATGCCGGGCGACCGTTGGCAGCAACTGGCGAACATGCGCGCGATGCTCGCCCACATGTGGGCCCACCCGGGCAAGCAGCTGCTGTTCATGGGCTGCGAGTTCGGCCAGGAGTCCGAGTGGTCGGAAGAGCGCTCGCTCGACTGGTGGCTGCTCGACAACCCCGACCACCGGGGTGTGCAGTCCCTGGTGCGCGACCTGAACCTCGTCTACCGCGACACGCCCGCACTGTGGGCGACTGACGTCGACCCCGAGGGCTTCGCCTGGATCGACGCCAACGACGCCGAAGGCAACGTCTTCTCGTTCTTCCGCAGCGGGAAGCGCGGTCGCGAGCAGTCGTTGCTGGCCTGTGTCGCCAACTACTCGGGCGGTGCGAAGGAGGGCTACCGGGTGGGGCTCCCCCGCGCCGGGCGCTGGGCGGAGGTCCTCAACACCGATGCCGAGGCCTACTCGGGCTCCGGGGTCGGCAACCTGGGCGCCGTGCAGGCCGAGCCGATCGAGCACCACGGTCAGCCGGCGTCGGCCTCCCTGCGCATCCCGCCGCTCGGGGTGCTCTGGCTCCGCTACGAGGGCTGACGCGCTCGCTAGAACAGGGCTGCGGCCAGGGCGCGGCGTGCCGGCGGGACCGACGGGTCCTCGCCGAGTGCGTCGAACAGGCTGAGCAGCCGGACGCGGGCGGCGTTGCGCTCGTCGCCGCTGCTCTCGCGGACGAGCGCGACCAACGTGGCCAGGCCGCTGTCGGGGTCGCCGCTGGCGACCAGCACGTCGGCCATCGCCATCCGGGTCTCGGGGTCGGCCACACCCGAGGAGATGCGCTGCTGCAGATCCTGCGGGTCGACACCGGCGAGCCGGAGAGCGAGCTCGACCTGCGCGAAGCCCGACTTGGCCTCGGGGTCCTCGGGGGCTTCGGCGAGCCGCCTGCCGAACGCGGCGGCCGCGCCATCGAGGTCGTTGCTCTCGAGCGCGATGTAGCCCTGCTCGATGTCAGGGTGCAGTGCAGGCGCCTCGTCCGCGCCGGGGAGCTCGCCGTCCTGCCCCCCTGCCAGGG
>JAVEDQ010000566.1 GCA_030840885.1 Frankiaceae bacterium | reverse complement strand
CGCCTCAAGGGTCTGATCGTCCGGCTCGAACACAGCAACACCTACGTCCTCACCCCCGACGGGCAGCGTGTCGCGATCTTCTACACCAAGCTCCACAACCGGCTGCTCCGGCCGCTGCTCGCCGCCGACAAGACTCCCGCCCCGCAACCCGTCCGGCAAGCCCTCCGCACCCTGGAGCTCGGCGTCCGCGACTACATCGGCCAAGCACGCCTGACCGCCTGAAAACTCGCCTCAAACGTCAACACCCTCGCAACCGAGGGTCGCTAGCTGTCGAAGCGGGGGACGTTGGTGACGCGGCTGATGGGCGGTTTGCCTCCGAGCGCGGCGTGGGGTCTGTGGTGGTTGTAGCCGTGGAGCCACGCGGCGAGGGTGTCGACACGCTGCTGTGAGGAGTCGAAGGCGGTGGCGTAGGCCCATTCGAAGGCCAGCGTCTGGTTGAACCGTTCGGCTTTGCCGTTGGTCCAGGGGCAGTGCGGCTTGATGAAGCGCTGCTCGGCGCCGAGGGCGGCGACGGCGTCGCGGAAGGCGGTGCTCTTGCGGTAGGCGAAGGCGTTGTCGCTCATGACCCGTTCGATCGCGATGCCGTAGCTGGCGAAGAACGCACCGGCACGGGTGAGGAACCCGGCGCAGGTCGCGCCCTTCTCGTCGGCCAGCACCTCGACGAAGGCGAGCCGGCTGCGGTCGTCGACGGCCACGTGGACGTAGTCGTAACCGACCCGGCCGGCCTTGGCGTTGGCTTTGTCCTGGTCGCTGCCGCGGCCATGGACCCGCCAGCCACCACCATCGCGGATCTTGCCGAGCTTCTTCACGTCGACGTGGACCAGCTCGCCAGGCCGTTCGCGTTCATAGCGCTGAGCACGCAGCCGCTCGCCGGTCGGCCGGTCCAGGTCCCGCAGCCGGCTGATGCCGAGACGCTCGAGCACGCGGTGGACTCCGGAGTGGCTGATCGCGACGCCCTCGGCCCGCAGCTCGGCGCCGATCCGGGCCGGACCGAGCTTGCGATCCCGACGGATCTGCTCGATCCGGTCGGCGAGCTCGTCGGAGATCTTGTTCGGGCTTGCGCTCGGTCGGCTCGACCGGTCCTCCAGCCCGGCTTCCCCCTCAGCCAGCCAGCGGGAGTGCCACTTGGACAGGCACTGCCGGGAGATCCCGGCCTCGGCAGCGACGTGGGCCCTTGCGCGGCCGCCGTCGACACGTTCGCAGAGCCGACGACGGCCTTCCTTGGTCAGCGGGGCATTAGCGTGCGGCACGGGACCTCCGGGTCTTGGTGGGAAGCATCAGCAGCTCCACACCAAGCTCGGAGGTCCTCCCTAGTTCAAGATCATCAGCCGTGTCGCCCCGTCACCAACCTCCGTGGGTGGGACAGCTGATATGACCTGGGCTTAGTCCTTCACGGACACCTCCGGAGGTGCCAGAAGGGACCTTGTCAGGTTCCTCGGCGAAGGTCGGGCGGTCGCACGCCCTAGGCCTTCCGGCGCCCCCGGAGGTGGGTCGTGACAGCTGTTGTTGCCACTGGAAGCACGATCGTGGTTGCGGTGGATGTCGGCAAGACGTCGTTCGCGTGGTCAGTGACCGACGGCGCTCGGCAGCGGTTGCTGGGCCCGGTGGACGCGCCGATGACGCGGCCCGGGCTGCAGGACATGGTCCGCGGGATCGGGCAGGTCGTGCCGTCTGAGGTGCGGGTTCGGGTCGGCATCGAGGCAGCGGGGCACTACCACCGACCGTTGCTGGCCACTTCGGCCTGGCCGTCCGGGTGGGAGGTCGTGGAGCTCAATCCCGCGCATGTGACCGAGCAGCGGCGGGTCTCCGGTCGCCGACGGGTCAAGACCGACGCGATCGATCTCGAGGCCATCACCGAGCTGCTGCTCGCCGGCCGCGGACACGCCGCTGGCCGCGGCGAGCTGGTGGCGGTCGAACTGGCCGCCTGGGCCAGCCATCGCAGCAGGCGGGTTCTGGCCCGGACGGCGCTGAAGAACCAGCTGCTCGGCCAGCTTGACCGGGCCTTCCCCGGTCTCACGCTGGCGCTGCCGGACGTGCTGGGCACCAAGGTCGGCCGGCTGGTCGCCGCCGAGTTCGCCGACCCCACCCGGCTGTCCGCCCTGGGCACCAGCCGGTTCATCCGCTTTGCCGCCGCTCGAGGGCTGCAGGTTCGGCGGCCGGTCGCCGAGCGGCTCGTGACCGCCGCCCGTGATGCGCTGCCGACCACCGAAGCGCCGGTGGCACGACAGGTACTCGCCGCCGATCTGGCCCTGCTCGCCGATCTCGACCGTCAGGTCGACGAAGCCGAACAGCAGCTCGCCGTCGTACTGCCAAGCAGTCCCTTCAACGTGCTGACCAGCGTCCGCGGCTGGGGCACCGTGCGCAGCGCCGCCTACGGCGCCGCCGTCGGCGACCCCGCCCGCTGGCCCGGCCCTGCCCAGCTCTACCGCGCCGCCGGGCTGAGCCCGGTGCAGTACGAGTCCGCCGGCAAACGCCGCGACGGGGCGATCAGCCGCGAGGGCAGCGTCGAGCTGCGCCGGGCGCTGATCGAGCTCGGCATCGGCCTCTGGCACAACGACCCCGCCGCCCAGCGCTACGCCGCCGGCCTCCGCGCCCGCGGCAAGCACGGCGGCGTCATCAGCTGCGCCCTGGCCCACCGCGCCAACCGCATCGCCTACGCCCTCGTCCGCGACCAGACCAGTTACGACCCGACCCGCTGGAGCTGACCGAGAGGACCTACCCGTGACCCTTCACAACCCCGGCGGTGCGGTGCGACCCTGACCGGACGAAGGGCCGGACTCGACGCCGCGACAGCTATGGCGCACCCCTCGGGTGACGCCGTGTCTAGCTTGGCGCCCGGCCCTTCGCCATGAGGCAGCCCGAACGACGCCAGATGACCCAACGAGGTCGCATACGTCAGCGTGGGCGCCGGCCCCGGCCAGCGACCGCCGCAACCTCACCCCCCAAAAGATCGTCAACTCAGCCCCGCGACGCGGAGCCGAGGCCGCACGCCCATCCGCCGGCTTGACAGGACCTACAGCCAGCTAGCCGCGGCCGGGTTCCTGGCCCGCTACGAGGGCGCGACCCGCCGTGCATACGACCTGGACCTGCGGACCTGGTTCGCCTGGTGTTCCCGGTACGGAGTCGACCCGCTGGCCGTGACCCGGCCGATGGTCGAGCTCTACGTGCGCTGGATGACCGAGACCGCCGGTTACGCCCCGGCTACAACTGCCCGCCGGCTGGGCACCGTCTGCGGGTTCTACCGCTTCCTGGTCATCGACGGCATCCTTCCGTTCAGCCCGGCCGAGTACGTGCGACGGCCGCGCCGTCCGGAGGAGTCGCCGACGCTCGGGCTGACGCATCTGCAGTTCGAGGCTCTGCTCGCCGCATCGCGCGCCGGCGGTCCCACCGCGCAGGTCCTGATCTTGCTGCTCGGACTTCTCGGGCTGCGGGTTTCAGAGGCCTGCGCCGTTGACATCGGTGACCTCGGCATGGAACACGGCCATCGGGTCGTGCTCGCCCACGGCAAGGGCGGCA
>JAVEDQ010000551.1 GCA_030840885.1 Frankiaceae bacterium | reverse complement strand
GCCACCGGGAAGCCCCCGAGCGGCAAGGGCCACAGCACCGGCGGCAGCCAGAACACGGGAAACACCGGCGACGGCCACAGCACCGGTGGCAGCAGCGGCGACGGCTACGGCACAGGCGGCAGCACCGGCACGAGCCCGGGCGGGAACAACCCAGCCCCACCGACCGCCCCCGGGACCGCCTCGTCGGCCGGGCTCCCGAGCGGCGTCCCCGCCGCGGCCACCCGCGCGGGACCGACCCTGCCGACACCTCGCGGCTGGCCGTTCGCCGAGAGCTTCCCGAGGACCAGCGGAACCGGCCGGCTCGGCGGCGGCGCCGCCTTCTGGAGCGACTACGTCTACGACGACCACGGCGCGGTCGGCGCAACGGTCGCCCCGCCGATCTCGAACCTGGCGCCGACCGACGGCACCTACACCTATCCGGACGGCCCCGCGAAGATGAACGGCGCCGACGTCTTCCGCAGCGCCGTCGGCGTTGACCGTGCGGCCTCGTACTGGCGCATCGACTGGAACACGCTGGTTGATCCGCGGGTGCCGATCGCCGAGTGGACGTTCGACACCGACGGCAACACGGCCACCGGCACCGCTGCGTGGCCGGCTGGCGCCGGGGTCAACAGCCCGGGTATCGACAAGGCCCTCGTGGTCAGCGGCACCGGCGCCCGCCTGTTGGACACGCGGACGGGCGCCACCCTGGCGACGCTGCCGGTGACCGTCGACCTCTCCGCCCGCTCCTTCGTCGTCCAGGTGCCCCGCACCAAGCTGCCGCTCGGCGGCGCCTGGAAGACCCGCCTCGCCGCCGGGCTGGCGGACCCGTCGGGCCAGGCGTTCCAGCCGGTGACCGAGCGCAACGGCGCTTTGCGGGGCCAGCCGGCCGTCTACAACGTCGGCTACCGCAGCGTCGCGCAGGAACCACCGATCTCCGGGTCCGAGCCGCCCCTGCCACCCGCCGCCGGGGGTGGCCTGCTGCGAGGCGTGAAGTACGGCAACTTCTGGGCCGAGGACACCCAGGCGGCGGCGCTGGCCCGCTCGGACGTGAGCGCGTTCTCCACCCGTATCGACTGGGCGGCGCTGGGTTCGCGGCAGGCGACGCCGGAGCCACGCCCGACGGGCTGGTCGAACCGGTGGTATGTCAGCTCCCTCGACCTCGGCCAGGGCGTCGTGGCGAACACCGGCGCCGGCAGCGGCGACCTTCGACCGAACTACCTCGGCCGCATCCAGCCCTACGGCGTCTACGTGCCGACGACCTACAACCCGTCGTCCCCGGCACCGCTGACCTGGGTGCTGCACTCGCTCGGGGTGAACCACAACCAGTACAGCTCGCTCGGGCCGAAGTTCCTGCAGGGCTTGTGCGAGCAGCGGCACTCCATCTGCGCGACGACGCTGGGCTACGGCCCGGACGGCTGGTACTTCGACGAGGCCGAGAACGACTTCTGGTCGGTCTGGCGCTCCCTCGGCCAGGCCTACGCGTTGGCGCCGGAGCGAACCGTGATCAGCGGCTACTCGATGGGCGGCTTCGCCTCCTACAAGCTCGGCCTGAGCTACCCCGACCTGTTCGCCAAGGCGATGCCGCTGGCTGGCCCGCCCCGCTGCGGGGTGCGTGTCGTCAGCGGTGCGGAGGGCCCGGCCGGTCCCGGGCGTTGCACCACCGACGGCAGCACCACGGCGTTGGTACCGAACGCGCGGGAGGTGCCGTATGTGCTCGCCGACGGTGTCGCCGACGAGCTGGTGCCCTACACCAGCGTGCTCGAGCAGGTGAAGGCCTTCGACGACGCCGGCCTGCGGTACCACTTCGAGAGCTACCCGACCGAGGACCATCTGGTCTACGCCACGCAGGACGGGTTCTCGTCGGTGGTCTCCCGGATTGGTGCCCCGGTCCGGACGATGAACCCGGGCACCGTCGACTACCGCTGGTACCCGAACCTGACCCGCGCGGATCTCGGCATCGGCACGACCGGTGACTACTGGGTGCGGCAGCCGGTCGCACGCAACGGGGCGGCCGGCTCCCTGGCGTCGGTGAAGGCGGTCTCCGGGATGCGTCCGGAGCCGTCCCACACCGTGCAGAAGTCGGAGTCGGCGAACGTCCCCGGCGATCCGTCGCCGGCGCTCGTCGTCGACAACACCTGGAAGTACGGCGCGACGCCCGCCGCGCGGCCGACCCTGGCGCTGACGACCGGCAACGTTGCCCGCCTCACCGTCGACATGCTCCGCGCCGGCTTCGTCCGTGGTCAGACCTCGACCGTCACCACCACGACGGACGGCCCGGTCGAACTGCGGCTCACCGGCCTCGCGCCGGGCACGACGGTTCGGACAGGCACCACGACGGTGCGAGCCGACGGTTCCGGCACGGCGGTCGTTCCGCTACCGACGGGGGCCGGCTCGGTCCGTATCGGCTGACGCGAGGGCGGGATGCCGCTGTCGGGACGCGCACATCCCGCTGACAGCTCGGTGCCCGGCCCGGTAGGGGTGCTGTCAGCGGTGCGGCTCGAGGGCTTACGGTCACGTCATGACCGTCAAGCTCGTCGTCCTCTACACCCCGCCGTCCGACCCGGACGCTTTCGAGAAGCACTACCGGGAGGTCCACGCCCCGCTGGCCACCGCCGTGCCCGGCCTGCAGGACTTCGCCGCCGGCCGCTTCGCCGCCGCGCTGGACGGCGGTGAGCTGAGCTACTACCGATACGCCGAGCTGAGCTTCGCCGACCAGGCCGCGCTCGAGGCCGGGCTCGGCTCCGAGCAGGGGCAGAAGACCGCCGGCGACTATCAGCAGATCGCGCCGCCCGGCTCGCGGATGTTCGTCGTCGCCGTCGACTGACTCCGGGCGCCGCCCGGCAGTACCCGGTTCGTGGACGAAACACGGCCGGCGTAGCGTCCGCCGGCATCAGCTCGACGCGAGGAGGCACGGATGCCGGCTCCGACGGACGGGGAACGGTTCGCGCTCGGCAACGTCCCGCTGCAACGCGGCGCGACACTGAACGACGCGCACCTGACCTACAAGACCTTCGGCACCCTGAACGCCGACAAGTCGAACGCGGTGCTGATCCCGACCTGGTACTCCTCCTGGCACGACCAGAACGAGTGGATGTTCGCGCCGGGCACCGCGCTGGACGCCGAGCGCTACTTCGTCGTCGTCCCGAACATGCTCGGCAACGGGCTGTCCTCGTCGCCGAGCAACACGCCGCCGCCCTACGACCGCGCCCGGTTCCCGCGGGTCACGTTCTCCGACCAGATCGAGGCCCAGTACCGCCTGGTCACCGAGCAGTTCGGGATCTCCTCGCTGGAGCTGGTCACCGGATCGTCGATGGGGGCGGCGCAGACCTACCAGTGGGCGGTCAGCCACCCCGAGATGGTCAAACGGGCCGCGCCCATCGTCGGGGCACCGCAGACCAGCGAGCACAACCAGGTGTTCCT
>JAVEDQ010000473.1 GCA_030840885.1 Frankiaceae bacterium | reverse complement strand
TGGCCCGGTTGGCCGTGCTCGGCAAGGCCAGCAGCTTGATCGGAGCCGTCGTCCTGGGCTTCTGGGCCGGGGTGCTGGCGACCACGCTGCCCCGAGGCTCGGATCCCCCGGTCGCGGGTGCAGACAGCATCACCGCAGGTCTCGGCCTGGCCTCGGCTGTGGTTCTGCTGGTCGGCGCCATCCTGCTCGAGCGTGCCTGCCGCATTCGCCGCTTTCCGGACTGACTCGGTGTTTCCGGAGATCATGCGCTCGGAGGTCACATTCGGGGTGGCGAGCGTTGACAGCGGGGGTCGACGGGTACCTTGGCAGACATCGTGACCTCTCTCAGCTCGCGTTCGACGGTTGCGCCGCCCGCCGGTGGCCCGACCCGCCCGTCGCCTCCTGCCGTCCTCCGGGGACTGGTGAAGGCGCTGCGGCCGAAGCAGTGGATCAAGAGCGTGCTCGTCCTCGCGGCGCCGGCCGCCGCCGGCATGCTCGGCAACGGCACGGTGCTGTTCCACACCCTCGTCGCGCTGGTCGGGTTCAGCCTCTGCGCTTCCGGCGGTTACCTGATCAACGACGCCGCCGACGTCGAGCAGGACCGCCGGCACCCGAAGAAGCGGCACCGGCCGATCGCCGCAGGGATCGTTCCGGCGAACCTGGCGCGCGTCGTCGGCGTGCTGCTCGTGCTCGGCACCATCGCCGGCGGGGCGCTGCTCGCCGACTGGCGGCTCGGGCTCGTGCTGGCCGTCTACGTCGCACTCACCTTCAGTTACTCCTGGTGGCTGAAGCACATGCCGGTCGTCGAACTGATGGTGGTCGCGGGGTTCTTCCTGCTCCGTCCCATCGCCGGGGCCGCCGCGACCGGCGTCCCGATGTCGCAGTGGTTCCTCATCGTCGCCTCGTTCGGTTCGCTCTACATGGTGGCGGGCAAGCGGACCGCCGAGGTCACCGACCTCGGCGAGGACGCCTCCGCCCACCGCAAGAGCCTCTCGGCCTACCCGGTCTCCTACCTGCGCCAGATCGAGTTGCTCGCCGCTGCGGTCACCCTGCTCGCGTACTGCCTCTGGGCGTTCGAGCGCGCCGCACCAGGTGGGTTCCCCTGGTACCAGATCTCGATCGTGCCGATCACCTTCGGCCTGATGCGCTACCAGCTCCTGCTCGAGCGCGGCCACGGCGGGGCGCCCGAGGAAGCGGTGCTCGGCGACCGGCACCTGCTGCTCGCCGGGCTGGCCTGGGTCGTCCTGTTCGGCCTGGGCATCTACGTCCAGTGACCGCTGAACTGCTGACCGGCTGGGGTCGTACGGCCGCCACCGTCGCCGACGTGTCGCGTCCGACGAGCCCGGACGAGGTCCTGCTCGCGGTGAAGGCCGGGCTCGCGGACGGCCGCGGTGTGCTCCCCCGTGGGCTCGCGCGCTCCTACGGCGACGCCGCCCTGAACGCCGGCGGCGCCGTCATCGAGCTCAGCGGGTTGAACCGCATCCACACCATCGACGCCGACGCCGGGCTGGTCACCGCCGATGCCGGTGTCTCCCTCGACGCGTTGATCAAGCACCTCGTGCCGCTCGGGTGGTTCGTCGCCGTGAGCCCCGGCACCCGCTACGTCACCGTCGGCGGGGCCATCGCCAGCGACATCCACGGCAAGAACCACCACGTCGAGGGCACGTTCTGCCAGCACGTCCGCTCGATGGACCTGCTGCTGCCCTCGGGCGAGGTCCGCACCCTCACCCCTGACGGTGAGGGTTCCGAGGCGTTCTGGGCCACCGCGGGGGGCATGGGCCTCACCGGCATCGTCCTGCGCGCCACGCTCGACCTGCTGCCGATCACCAGCGCGTACATGCGGGTGGACACCGAGCGGCCCGCGAATCTCGACGACTGCATGCAGCGGATGGCCGAGCGTGACGACGAGTACCGCTACTCCGTCGCCTGGGTCGACAGCCTGACCCGCGGCGACGCAATGGGGCGCTCGGTGCTGCAGCGCGGTGACCACGCCTCCGCCGACGAACTGCCGGCCCGCAAGCTCAAGCGCGGTCCGCTGAAGTATGTGGCCGAGCCGAAGCTCTCGGCCCCGCCGTGGGTGCCGGACGGGCTGCTGCGACCCAGCACCGTCCGTGCGTTCAACGAGGTCTGGTTCCGGAAGGCGCCGAAGCAGCACACCGGCTACGAGTCGATCCCGTTCTTCTTCCACCCGCTCGACGGGGTGCTGCAGTGGAACAAGATCTACGGCCGGCCAGGCTTCATCCAGTACCAGTTCGCGGTGCCGCTCGAGGCCACCGAGACGGTGCGGACCGCGCTGGACCGGCTCTCGTCGGCGAAGTGCCCCTCGTTCCTCACCGTGCTCAAGCGGTTCGGCCCGGCCAACCCCGGCCCGCTGTCGTTCCCGCAGCCGGGCTGGACGCTCACCGTCGACATCCCCGCCTCCACCGAAGGGCTCGGCCGGCTGCTCGACGGCCTGGACGAGCTGGTCGTCTCGGCCGGTGGCCGCGTCTACCTGTCCAAGGACAGCCGGCTTCGCCCCGACCTGCTCGCCGCCATGTATCCGCGGCTCGACGAGTGGCGCGCGGTGCGGGCGTCGCTGGACCCCGAACGGCAGCTGCAGTCCGACCTCGCCCGCCGGCTCTCCCTGCTCTGAGCGGGACCGCCAGCTCGCGTCCCCCGATGCCACCTCCCGCGCGTCCTCCCCTGTCTGGAGCCCTTATGAACGACGCCCTCGGCGGCGTGCAGACCGTCCTCGTCCTGGGCGGCACGTCCGAGCTCGCGCAGGCCACCCTCGCCGCGATGGACCTCCGCCCCGGGGCCCGGGTCGTCCTGGCCGGTCGTAACGCGAGCGCGCTCCGGGCCGTTTCGGTGCCCGGGGCGACCGTGACAACCCTCGAGTGGGACGCGGCCGACTCCGCCAGCGGCCCCGCGCTCATCGACCTGGCCGTTGCCGAGCTCGGCGACATCGACGTCGTGCTCGCGGCCGCCGGGATCCTCGGTCAGCAGGACCGCGCCGAGGTCGATTACGCCCACGCCGCCTCGATCCTGCAGGTGAACCTGGTCGGGCTGGCCGCCACGCTGCTGCCGGCCGCGGCCGCCCTCAAGCGGCAGGGCCACGGCGTGCTCGTCGTCTTCTCCTCCGTCGCCGGGCTGCGCGGCCGGCGCTCGAACTTCGTCTACGGCGCCTCCAAGGCCGGCCTCGACGCCCTTTCCGAGGGTCTGCAGGCCTCGCTCGTCGGCACCGGCGTGCGGCTGGTGCTGGTGCGGCCGGGCTTCGTCCGCAGCAAGATGACGGCGGGCATGGAGGACGCGCCCTTCGCCACCACCCCCGACGTCGTCGGCAAGGCCGTCGCGAAGGCCATCCGCCGCGGCAGCGCCGTGGTGCACGTCCCGCGGGTGCTCGGCCCGGTGTTCGTGGCGATGCGCAGCCTGCCGCGCGGCGT
>JAVEDQ010000527.1 GCA_030840885.1 Frankiaceae bacterium | reverse complement strand
GCTCAGCGCCCGAGCTTCGGGGCTCAGGTGCCCTGGTGGCCCTTTTCCCTGTCCTCGGCGCCCTCGGCCTTGGCGTCGGCGGCGTCCGCCGCGGCGCGCTTCTTGGCGGCCTCGGACTCGTGCTCGGACTTCTCCTGCTGGGCCTGGCCCTCCTGGCGGAGGCCATCGCTGCCGGTGAGGCTGCCAGTGGCTTCCTTGAGCTTGCCCTTGGCCTCGTCCGTTGCACCCATACTGGAAACACACCCCTATCTGTGTCGTTCTACCTGTGTCGTTCGAGCGGACCACCGGACCATCGCGTCCGGGCTCCCCGCCCCCGATGTTTCCGCGCGGAGGCCGGGAAAACGTGACACATCGTGTTCGAGCGGGCCGTCAGGTCCACCTGGGTCGCCGTGCGGCCCACTGCCCGAGCCGAGAACTGAGGTCCCGCCAGCCGCTGTGGTGGTCGACCGCGATCATGAACCGGTAGGCCTCCTGGACCGGAGGGCCGATCGCGTAGCGGTTGAGGTCCAGGAGTACGGCGACGGTACCGTTCCGAATCTACGGAGGTGCGCATGCCGCTCGAGGGATACGGCGTCCTGCGTGGTTCGGTCGTGGAGCGCCGGCGGGAGGGTGGCAGCGCGTCGCCGCACTACCAGCTGCACATGCGCGCGGCCGATGTCGACTTCCGGATAGCGGTCAACGTGCTGTCGCAGCAGGCGCCGTCCGAGCTGCTCTTCCTGGCCGTCGACGACTTCCGGCATCCGGTGCTGGACGTGGTGGGCGAGCTCGACGACGGGTGGACCGCCCTGGCGAGCCGGCCGCAGACCGGAGCGCTCGACTTCGTCCGCGCCAGCCTCTTCGACCCCGCGGCGATGCAGCCGCTGCCCCCGGACCTGCCCGGCCCGGACAACGATCTGGCCGACCGCCTCGAGCAGTACGCGCAGCGCGCCATCGCGGACCCCACCAGCCGCTGCTACGCCTTCGGGCAGCGCTGGGGTCCGGAGCCGGGGAAGGCCGACAAGGTCTTCGGCTTCTCCCCGGGCGACGGGGTCCACGACATCCACATGAACCAGGGCAACTCCGCCTCGTTCACCCGCGACGACGGGGTGTGGCAGGACGGGGCGCTGCTGTTCCGGTTCGGCGAGCAGTGGTCGGCAGTCTTCCTCGCCTTCCAGTCCCAGTCCTGGCACACCGACGACCGAACCGGGCACACGATCCCCTGATCGCTCGACGACGCGCTGGTGCAGGTGAGCTGGTGTAGATCTGGGCGGGTGACCGCCCAACCGGCCGAGCCTGCCGGCTATCCCCGCTCCACCGGCTCCCCGCGGGGCGAGGCCCGGCGACGGGAGCTGCTGGACCTGGTGGCAGACGACGTCGCGGCGCACGGCCTCGTCGACTTCTCGCTGCGTCGGGCGGCCCGCGCCGCCGGCACCACCCACAAGGTGCTGCTGTACCACTTCGTCGGCGCCGAGGACCTGCTCCGCCAGGCGGTCGACCGGCTCCGTGATCGGAGGACCGCCAGCGGACTCCTCGCCGCCGGAGCCGCGGAAGGCCAGGAGGACGGCCGTTCGTTGTCGGCCCGCGTCCGAGCTATCTGGCCAGTTCTCATGGCCGACGACATCGGCCAACTTGCGCTGGACCAGGCGATCGGACTCGCGATGTATGACCCGGAGCGGCACCGCGGCCTGGCGCAGCACGCCACCGAGCAGTACCTGCCGAGCCTGATGTCGCTGTGCCCGCCCGCTTGGTCGGAGGCCCGCAAGCACGAGGTGGCCGAGATGATCCTGGCGACGCTGCGGGGCTTCCTCGTCGACTGGCGCACCCGCGGCGACCGCGATGGTGTCGACGCCGGCTTCGAGGCCCTCGCCCGCGCCCTCGACCGCGAGGAGGCCGCCGACGCGTGAACCCTGGCGCAGCCCCTCTGGACATCGACTGAACCACGTGGTTCACTTCGCGGACCGCAGTGACCCGGAGGTCGTCATGGTGATGTCGCAGGAGCACGTTCAGCTGGCAGACACGGACGGCGAGCTCCGCCGCCAGAAGGTGCGCTTCCCGAGCGGCTCGACCGAGTGCGCGGCCTGGTATTACCCGGGGAAGAGCGCCCGGGGAACAGCTACCGCCTGCGTCGTGATGGCGGGCGGCTTCGGTGTCACCAAGGAGCCCGGCACCGACCGCTTCGCCCGCGCCTTCGCGTCCGCCGGCCTCGGCGTGCTGGCCTTCGACTACCGCGGGCTCGGCGAGAGCGGCGGCGAGCCCCGCCTCGTGCAGCGCCTCGGTGAGCAGCTCGCGGACTGGGACGCTGCGCTGGCGTACGCCGCCACGCTCCCGGGCGTCGACCCGCAGCGCCTTGCGGTCTGGGGATTCTCGTCATCGGGCGGCCACGTCTTCCGCGTCGCCGCCCGCCATCCCGAGCTCGCCGCCGCGATCGCCCAGAGCCCGAACGTCGACGGTCGCGCCGCCACCCGCAACGCGATGCGCTACCAGCGGCCTCCGGCCCTTCTCCGCCTGCTCGGTCGCAGTCTGCTCGATGCTCTCGGCGGGTTGTTCGGCCGCGAGCCGCTGTTGGTGCCGCTGGCCGGCCCGCCCGGCACCGTCGCCCTGCTCACCACACCCGACGCCGTCGACGGCGGACGCATCCTCGACCCGGACGGCCGCTACCCCGACTGGCAGCAGATGATCGCCGCCCGTTCGACCTTCTGGTTGGGCAGCTACCGACCCGGCCTCGCTGCGTCCGCGGTCACCGGTCCGCTCCTGGTCGTGGCCTGCGACGACGACTGCTCGGCGCTGGCAGCCCCAGCTGTCTCCGCTGCTGAACGGGCTCCGCGCGGTGAGCTGCTACGACTGCCGGGCGGCCACTACGCACCGTTTCTCGCGGCGCATGAGGAAGCCGTTGCCGCGGAACT
>JAVEDQ010000524.1 GCA_030840885.1 Frankiaceae bacterium | reverse complement strand
ACCAGCTCACCCGCCGGATCGAGGGCCGCACCAACACCATCGCCCGGGTCTTCGACCGCGTCTGCGACCTGCTCACGGAACGGGGCTACCTCGCCGGGGACACCGTGACCCCGCAGGGCAGGCGGCTCAAGCGGATCTACACCGAGGCCGACCTGCTCGTCGCGGAGTGCCTGCAGAGCGGGGTCTGGAAGGGGCTGGACGCGCCGAGTCTGGCCGCGGTCGCCTCCACGCTCGTCTACTCCTCGCGGACTGACGAGCGCGTCGCCCCGCGGCTGCCCGGCGGCCCGGAGGTCGGCCATGCGCTGACCGAGACCGTGCACGTCTGGGCCCGGCTCTCGGCGGCTGAGCAGGAGCACCGCCTCGACTTCCTGCCCGAGCCCGACCCCGGGTTCGCCTGGGCGGCCTACCAGTGGTGCAGCGGCACCCGGTTGGACCGCGTGCTCGGCGACACCCTCGCCGCCGGCGACTTCGTGCGCTGGACGCGGCAGCTGATCGATCTGCTCGACCAGATCTCGAACGTCGCCGACCCGGCCACCCGGACCGTCGCCCGGCGGGCCGTCGCCGGCCTCAGACGCGGTGTGGTCGCCTACTCCGACAGTTCCGCGACGCCGACGACGACGCCTGCCGCTGGCTGAGCCTCACTCCGGCGTGAACGGCTCGACCAGCACGTCGTCGAAGGTGAAGGTCGACGTGGGGCTCTCGGCGCCTGCGACGGCGTAGATGCCGGCCGGGTTCTCCGGCAGCGGCCTCGGATCCTCGGCCTGCACCGCGACGTCGCCGTTCACGGTCAACCTGAGATCCATCGTCCCCTCCTTCTCCCCGCAGAAGAGCACGAGCCGGACGGGACGGCCTTGGGTGAGGTGGATCGGGGGGAGGTGGATCGGGTTCGCGTGGCTGTCGTCCAGGATGCGTTCGCCGGCGCCCTTCTCCCGACGGACCAGTTCGCTGGTGCCGTCCTGCAACAGCCGACCGGCGTAATACTGCCTCTCCGACGGGCTCAGCCGGCACGCGAGACCGACGGCGTAGGTCTTGCCCGACACTGCCCGCACCGTGCCGGTCACCGAGACGCCGGACCGGAGGTCGTCGCGGGCGGCGAGCGCCGCCGGACGGATGTAGTGGGTGTTGCGGGCGGGCAGCGTCACCTGGTATCCGCCGCCGGTGACGGCGATCGTGGTGCCGTCCGGAGCGGTGCGGGTCGGCCAGTCGTTGTCGTTGTTGTCGAAGCCGTCGAAGAACCGGGTGTCCGCGCTCGGTGGGGCGCTCGCCGACGGGCCGACCGACGTCGGCGTGGGGACGGACCCCGTTCGCAGGTCGGCCTTCGGCGTGGACGATCCGCTGCCACAGGAGACGAGCGCACCGGCGACGAGCAGGGCGGTGCCGAGCCGCAGGCCGAGGGCCCTGTCCATCGAACCCCCGTCCGCGTCGAGCGCAGTCCGATCCGCGCGCCGCACAGTATGCCGGGGTGATCGTTCTCCTGCGGGGATCTACGCACGCGTCGCGGGCGGGGCGTGGCGAGCCGTCCGACGGATTCGGACGCCGGTCAGACGAGCGCCGCGGTGCTGTCCGGCTCGTAGACCAGCCGGTAGCCGCGCTTGACGACGGTCTGCACGGCGTCGAGGGGCTTGAGCCCGGCCCGCAGCCTCGCCACCGCGACCTCGACGGCGTGCTCGTCCGGGCGCCGGCCGGATTCCGAGGTGGGGAGCACGCGGAGCAGCTCGGCGCGGCTGAGCACCCGCCCGGGCCGGTCGGCCAGGGCGCGCAGCACCGCGAGCGGCGCGGGCGCCAGCGGCAGGAAGGTCTCGTGGCCCTCCCGCTCGACGACGACCGCGTGGCCACGCAGTTCCAGCCGCGCGCCCGCGATCGGCAGGCTCCGCGCCTTGCGCGCGGGCAGCTCCGTCACGACCTCGCGCACGAGGGCACCCAACCGGAAGCGCTCGGGCTGCACGCTGGGGACGTCGACGGCATCGAGGCGGGCGCCGGTCACCGGTCCCACGCAGAACGCGACGACGTCGGTGCGCAGGGCGGCGAGCAGCGCGTCGAGGCGGCCCATGTCGCGGGCGGTCTCGACCACGGTGGTGACGGCGGGACCGCTCGTGAACACGACGCCGTCCACCGTCGCGGTGGTGACCTGCTCGACGAGCCGCCGGATGGGGGCCAGGTCGAGCGGCGGCAGCCACTGGTAGATCGGCACCTCGACGACGACGGCCCCGGCGTCCTGCAGCGCCTGGACCACGTCCGGCAGTGGCTCGCCGTGCAGCTGGATGGCGATGCGCAGGCCGGCGATGTCGCGGGAGAGCACGTGGGCGAGCATCTCCGCCACCGACTCGGAGGTGGGCGACCAGCTCTCGAGCAGACCCACGGCGCGGATGGCCCCGCGTGCCTTCGGCCCTCGGGCAAGGACCTCGCACCGCCCGAGCCCGGCCCGGAGCCGGTCGCCGAGACCCCACCCGTCGGCCGCCTCGAGCCAGCTCCGCAGGCCGATCCCGGTCGTGATCAGAACCAGGTCCGGAGGGACGTCGAGGCACGAGCGCGTCGCGGCGAACAGGTTCTCGTCGTCGGCCAGCGGGATCAGGCGCAGCGCCGGTGCGCTGACCACCCGTGCCCCACGGCGCTGCAGCAAGTTGATCAGTTCGTCTCGCCGACGCTCGGCGGTGGTCGCCACGGTGAAGCCGGCGAGCGGTAGGACCTCCTGCTCCACCGGCTGGACCACGCGCCTCCGCCTCCCGGACGTCTCGGCGCAGCTACGCGCCCCTCGAGTCGCAGCGTAGGCGGCGGCTGTTACGACCGCGTTGCCGCGGACCACCGACGTCGCGGCCCCTCGCGCCACGGCATCGGAGGCTGTGCGCTCTCCGTATCGGAGGCGGCACGCCCGGCGAACGCGGAGGTAACACGCCGCTGCCACCGTGAGTCGAATCCGCCGTGGCGATCTGCCCGATTTCGAGGAGAGCCGTTTATGAGCACCGCTGTCGAAGCCGGTAGGTCCTACCGCTCCCCGTCCGGTGCGGAACTCCCGCCGCCGGGCACCCACGCCCGCAGGGGCCGATGGATCGACGACTGGGCCCCGGACGACCCGACCTTCTGGAACAACGGCGGGTCGAAGGTCGCCCACCGCAACCTGGCGTTCTCGATCTTCTCCGAGCACATCGGCTTCTCGGTCTGGACGTTGTGGTCGGTGCTCGTGCTGTTCCTCGGACCTGCCTACGGCATCGATCCGGCCGGGAAGTTCGTGCTCGTCAGCGCGCCGGCGCTGGTCGGTTCGATCGTCCGGCTGCCCTACACGTTCGCGGTGGCGAAGTTCGGTGGCCGCAACTGGGCGATCGTCAGCGCCTCGCTGCTGCTGGTGCCGACGATTCTCGCCCTGATCGTGCTCGAACCCGGGGTCTCCTACAGCACCCTGCTCCTCGTCGCCTGCGTCGCCGGGGTCGGCGGCGGCAACTTCGCGTCCTCGATGACCAACATCAACGCGTTCTTCCCCGACAGCCGCAAGGGCTGGGCCCTCGGGCTCAACGCCGGAGGCGGCAACCTCGGCGTGGCCGCCGTCCAGCTGCTGGGCCTGCTCGTGCTGGCCACCGCGGGAGCGACGCACCCGCGCGTCCTCGTGGGCATCTACATCCCGCTCATCGTGCTCGCCGGGGTCGGCGCCGCCCTGTTCATGGACAACCTGAGCTCGGCCAAGAACGACAAGAAGGCGATGCGGGACGCGACCCGCGACGGGCACACCTGGGTCGTCTCGCTGCTCTACATCGGCACCTTCGGGTCGTTCATCGGCTTCGGGTTCGCGTTCGGCCAGGTGCTCCAGGTGCAGTTCAAGGCGGACTTCCCGACGCCGATCAAGGCTGCCTACCTGACCTTCCTCGGTCCGCTGCTCGGCTCGCTCATCCGCCCCGTCGGTGGCAAACTCGCCGACCGGATCGGGGGCGCCACCGTCACGTTCTGGAACTTCGTCGCCATGGCCGCCGCGGCCACCCTGGTGCTCGTCGCCTCGGTGCAGAAGTCGCTGCCGCTGTTCGTCCTCGGTTTCACGCTGCTGTTCGTCTTCAGCGGCCTCGGCAACGGCTCGACTTACAAGATGATCCCGGCGATCTTCCGGGCCAAGTCGCAGAAGCTGATCGACGGCGGATCCGACCGGTCCGTCTCGGACCGCGAGGCCAGGCGGCTGTCGGGCGCGGTGATCGGCATCGCCGGAGCGATCGGGGCGTTCGGCGGCGTGCTGGTGAACCTCGCCTTCCGCCAGTCGTTCCTCAGCTACAAGAACGGCAACGCCGCCTACATCGCGTTCATCGCCTTCTACGCCGTCTGCTTCGTGGTGACGTGGGCCGTCTACCTGCGCGATTCGCGTCACCGTTTGGAGAATGTCTAGAGCGGTACATGCACATCGGCCGCAGCCAGCGGCTCGGTCTGGCCTGCCCAGCCCGAAACGACACCCGTTCGATGTCGGAATCGGGCCGCGAGCAGGGCAGCATGTCCACATGAGCAGTGAAGCCGAGGCGCCGGTGTACACCGCCAGCGCTGTGGCTGCGCGCCTCGGCGTCGCCGTCGAGACCCTGCGTACCTGGGACCGCCGCTACGGGCTGGGCCCGGGGACGCGGGGTCCCGGCGGACGCCGCCGTTACGGCGAGCAGGATCTCGCCCGCCTGCTGGTCATGCGCCGGCTGGTCACCTCGGGGATGCCGACCTCCGAGGCGGCTCGCCGCGCAGCCGGCGGCGGGGGCGGCGTACCGCCCCTGGGGGTCGAGGACGTCCTGCACGAAGGACGCCGGTCCCGCGGAGGCGGCGGGCGCGTCCTGGCCATCCCGCGTGGCAGCACGCTGCAGCACGGCCTGGCGAGGGCTGCGACTGCGCTCGACGTCGACGAGGTCGAGCGGCAGCTCGAGGAGGTGATCGCCGAGGTCGGCGTCGCCCAGACGTGGGACGAGCTGTTGCGCCCGGTCCTGGTGGCGGTCGGGGAGCGCTGGGCCAGCACCGGCGAGGGTGTCGAGGTCGAGCACCTGCTCTCGCAGGCCGCGATGGATGTGCTCCGTCGGTTGACCGAGCGTCCCGCGCCGGACGACTCACCGTCGGCGAGCCGGCCGGTGCTGCTCGCCAGCGTCGACGGCGATGCCCACGTGCTGCCGCTCTACGTGCTCGCGGCCCTGCTGGCCGAGGGCGGCACCCGGGTCCGGCTGCTGGGCGCCTCCACCCCTCTGTCGGCACTGCGGGCGAGCGCACAGCGGCTGCGGCCGTCCGCGATCTTCCTCTGGGCGCAGCTCAGCGGCCCCATGAACAACGAGTTCGCCGCCGGAGCCGTCGAGATCCGCTCCGGGGCCACCCTCGTCGTCGGGGGGCCCGGCTGGGCCGACGCCACACTTCCCGAGGGGCTGACCCACGTGGCCTCGCTCGACGACGCCCTGGACCGACTCGCCGCCTGAGTCGCCCTGAAGTCGCCTGAGCCTCAGCTGGGGGCGGCCAGCCGGGCCGGCAGGATGCCGGAGGCCGCGATGGTGCGGGAGAGCGGCCGGGCCAGTTCCAGCAGCCGCGCGCAGCCGGGCTCGCCGAGCCGCCGCCACGGTGCTGCCGCCGCTGCGTCGGTGCGGTGCTCGACGGTCTCGCGGACGGCCTGGCCGGCGTCGGTGAACGAGTTGTCGTCGTCCAGTAGGCCGCGCTCGCGCAGCCGGGTCTGTCCGGCGGCCCACTGCTCGGGCGACCAGCCCCGGGTGCTCTTGAGGAACTTCGCCGGTCCGCCGCCCGCGACCGCGGTCACCAGCGACTCGACAGGGTCGAGTCCCGCGAGCACCAGGGCGGCGAGGTGGCCGTCGCCCCGGTATTCGCGCAACACCGTGATGGCGTGCCACAGCGCCAGCAGCGGTGTCGACGGCACCGGCAGCCCGAGGTGGGCCGCCGCCAGCGGTCGACCGGCCGTCTCGAGGCCGACCAGTGCCTGCCCGGCGAGTTCAGCCGCCTCGGCGACCTCGGCCGAGTCGGCGGCGTCGCCGAGCCCGCGGCGTAGCGCGGCTTCGATTCCGCGCAGCCGCGCGTCGACGATGTCCTCCGGGCTCGCGAGGCCCCAGGCACGGGGCAGGAAGGCCGCCACCAACGGCGCGGAGAAGACGTAGAAGGTCGCGGTGGTGACCTCCGGGCGGACCGGGCCCATGGCCGCCGAACGGGATGCGAAGTAGCCCATGCCGTAGTCGGTCAGCCCGATCCCGAGATACGCCTGCGTCGTCTCCTCGGCGAAGTAGCCGACGATGTGCAGCGCCTCGAGCGGCCGGTACAGCCGCCGGGCCCAGCCGGCGAACGGGTCGGGGTCAGGGTCAGGGGCGGGGTCAGGGTCCGGGCCGTCCGCTGGCGCGCTCACGCCTGGCAGCGTACGGCGGCTGTGGTCCATCCCACGTCGAAAGCCCTCCCGCGGAGCTCGAAGAACCTTCCTCACCAAAAGGCTTCAGTGCTATGTTGACCGGGTACTGACCGGCCAACGGAACGGCTACCCGCCCGCCCGGCCGATCAGCACGGAGGTCTCCATGAACGATCTCGACGAGCGCGTTCGCACGGCAGTGGACGGATTACCGGGGAAGGAGCGTCGCGCGATGAAGCAGACCCGCTACCGCTCCTGCGTCGACTCGATGGTCGACGAACTCGGAGCCGACGAGCAGGTCCGCGCGATCTCCTGCGCGCAGAGCCCGAAACTGGGGCGAGGCGTCCTGGCGCTGACCGACGAACGCCTGGTCTTCTGCTGCACCCGCTCGGGATCGGCCTCGTGGTCGTTGGACGACATCCGCGCCGTCGAAGGACGTCGTGGGGCTTTCACGCTCCCCAGCGCGATCACCCTGCACACCGCAACCGAGCGATTCGTCTTCACCCTGGGTGTCGGACGTCGCTACGGACCCACCTTCGTCGCTGCCGTCGAGGCAGCGATGCCCGCAGCCAGCGGGATGGCCGCCTAGGCGGCTCACAGACCTCCCTTCTGCCCCTAGGGGGAGGAAGATCGACCGCGTCCGCCGAAAGACGCCCGAGCGGACGCGGTCGATCGGGGCAGACCTGCCGTCGCCTTGACCCCGCGCGCAGGTCGCCCCACAACTGCAGCACGACCCCGCAGGAAGTGCCCTTGACCCGGCACTGTCCGGGACCTGTCCCGGCGCCCCTGACCCGGCGCCCGGGCAGTCCCGGGGAGCCCAGGGAAGCCCGATCACGGGAACTCAGTCCCAGGGCGTGGAACGACCCGGCTCGGGCACCGGTTCGGTCGACGCCCACACCTGACGCCAGTGCGCCGGAGCGGCGCCGTCCGTACGGGACGGCACTGCAGTGGCAGGCTCGCGCAGCGAAGACCACCAGGACGAGCGGTCCTCGGAGTCGAGCCGGCGGATCTCCTGCGCGAGGCGCGTCGTGAACTTCTTCGCACTCTCGTTGGCGAGCGGGCGCATCGGCGCCCCGTAGCGCACCGAGACCTGCGGCCGGCCGCTGACCGGCCAGGAACGTCCCCGCGGCATCGCCGCGAACGACCCACGGATGCCGATGGGCACGATCGGCACACCGGCGGCGAGGGCCATGCGTGCGGCGCCGGTCTTGAACCCGGCCATCTGGCCATCGGGGGCTCGCGTGCCCTCCGGGAAGAACAGCAGGCTCCAGCCCTCGGTGAGCAGGGTGTGCGGGGTGGCCGGCGAAGCTGCCGCGGTGGCACCGCCGGTGCGGTCCAGCGGCACGGTGCCGAACACCAGAGCGGTGCCGAAGGCCCGCCACCAGTCGTCGAAAAAGTAGTCGGCGGCCGCGGCGACGAGCGTCTGGTGGCGCCAGGCGGGCGGCAACGAGCAGAGCACCAGCGGGGCGTCGAGGTGCGAGGAGTGGTTGGCCGCGAAGATGACCGGCCCCCGGAGCCCGGTCAGGTGATCGAGCCCGGAGACGGTCGGGCTGACCTCGGACCAGATCAGCGGCTTGAGGGCGGCCGACTGGGCGAGCGCCCGGAGGCTCCGCACGGCCGGCGTCCGGGCCCACTCGGTCGAGAACTCGCGCGGCGGCGCGGGCAGCGGGCGGTACGGCTCGGCCGAGGCCGGCACGAGGGGACGTGACCCCCAGCGCCAGCCGCGCGCCAGTCCGCGGACGGTGGGCAGCCCGGCCCGGCTCGCCCGCCGGCTCACTTCACATCCGCGATGGCATGCGGCGGGGAGTGCAGATAGGTGATCGACGGCGACCGCCCGACGCTGCCGCTGGCCATCTCGAGGGCGTCGGCGAGCGTGGAGGCGGACCGGAAGCCCATCCGCTCCGTGGTGCGGCGGTCGGCCCCGACCCAGATGACGTCACCGAGGTGGTCCATGGCGTGGGCACCCCAGTACCACATGTAGAACGGGTGGACGCCGTGGTAGGCGTGCGAGGTCCGGTACAGGTGGGTGTACCAGGGGTCGGTGGCGTAGGCCTTCTCGAACTTCGCCTCGATGGTCGCCGGGTCGGTCGACTCGGCGAGCACCTCTTCGAAGAAGTCGACGTAGCTCGGGTGGTGCAGCTGGCTGAACTCGTGCGGCACCGGGTGGTACAGGATCAGCGTCCCGCCGGGGCGGACCAGCGGCTTCCCGCGGTACATGTTGAAGAAGTAGCCGAGCCCCAGGCACATCGCGAGGATCGGGTTCATCACGCTGTTGACGTTGTACGGCCCGAGGAACGGGAGTCCGAAGACGAGCACGTCGCTCTGCCCGTCGACCTCGACGAGCTGCTGGCGGTGCACGGCGGCGAGCGTCTTCTCGTGGACCGCTTCGACCTCGCCGGCGGTGACGCCGGTGACCGCGTACTCCGAGCGCATCGACTGGAAGGTCTTGCGGCGCAGCCGGCCCGGCATCGCGTCGAGCCCGCGGCTGGCGCCGTACATCATGGCCTGGTCCCGGAGCGACCACTCCCACTCGCGCTTGCTGAGGAAGCCGTACTGCTCCGGGAAGGTGGCGTTGTTCAGCGACGTCTCGATCTGGAAGATCTTCAGGTGGCCGGCGAGCAGCCGGCCCATCCGCCAGGCGGAGCTGTGCAGCTCGGAGTTCTTGTGGTCCATGAACGAGCGGGAGTGGACCATGGTGTGGCTGTTGTGGTGGTGCTTGAGGCTCTTGTAGGACGCCAGCCCGATCGCCGCTGACTTGTGCCCGCCGTCCATCGCCACCATGTTGACGTTCACGTAGACCAACAGGTCGCTCTCCGCGGCCCGCTTGCTGATCTCGACGTCCTCACCGGCGTCGGTCAACCCGATGTGGCTGAGGTTCTCGCGGTCCTCGGCGTCGAAGTTGTAGAGCTTCTTCTCGGGCCAGAACGACCGGAAGACACGCTCGCCGACGACGTGCCGGATCTCGTTGGCGGTCATGCGGCGGTGCAGGGCCGTCGCGACGATGAGCTCGACGTCGTCCACGCCCGCTGCCGCCGCGAGGGTCAGCACCTGCTCGATGATCTTCCCGCGGATGTCCGGCGGCTTCATCGTCGGCAACGGGAGGCTCAAGTCGTCGAACGCGATCGTCAGCTTCATCCCGGCGAACAGCAGTGCCCGCAGCGGCTCGGAGCCGACCGGGTTCTCCAGCGCGTCGGCGATGGTGGCGTCGAGGTCGTCGACGCCCGGAAGGGACTCCGGCGGGTAGATCACCCGGGTGCCGTCGGGGAAGCGTTCCAGCCGCAGCGACTCGCCCGCGTGCACGAGCAGCGGGGGAGTGCGGTCGTCCACGTCGAGGACGAATCCGGGGCGCGTCACGGGCGGCTTCCTTTCGATGATTCGAGCCTGGAATCCGGCGCGACGGGATCGGACTGCAGCGCGAACGCGATGCGCCCGGCACCCAGCCGGCCCGCGGACAGCGCGTGGTCGAGGGCGTCACGCCAAAGCTCGAGTGGATAGGTCGCGCCGAGCACTTCGCGGAGCAGAGCCCCTTCGGTTGCACCCGACGCCAGATCGATGGCGACGGCGAAGTCGTCCGGCCCGGCCGCGTAGGCCCCGACCAGCGACAGCTCACGGAACCACAGCGGCGTGAGGTCCGGGCTCGCGGTCGGCAGGCCGGAGAGCACGACGCGTCCACCGGCGCGGGTAACGCGCAGGGCGGTGTCGAGGGCGCTTCCCGCGCACTCCAGCGTGACGTCGACCCCGCCCAGCAGGTACGGCTGGCCGCGTTCCGGCTTGAGCTGCATCGCGCGCGTCGTCCGCCGGACGGCGCCGACGAGATCGCCGCTGCCGAGGACCTGACCGGCGCCGAAGCGGGCGGCCATCGTCTTCTGCTTCGGGTGCTTGGCCGCGACGAGGATCTCCGCGGCGGGGGTGAGGGCCCGCAGTGCGAGCAGGGTGAGCAGCCCGATGGCGCCCGCGCCGATGACCAGCACGCGCTCGCCGGGGAGCACCTCGGCGCGGCGGGCTGCGTGCACCGCGCACGCCAGCGGTTCGAGCAGGACCGCGACCTCGTCGGGCATCGACTCAGGGACGGCGAACAGCTGGCTGCCGTGGGCGCGGAGCTCACCGCTCCAGCCACCGCCGGTGTCGGCGCAGTAGCCGGTCTGCAGACCCGGCGCGAGGTGGCCGGAGGTCACGCTGTCGCAGCGCGTCGGCCGGTCGGAGGAGCAGCCGGCGCACGGCGGGACGCCTCGGGCGGCGCAGGTCAGCACCGGCGCGAGCACGACGCGCGTACCGGCCGTCAGCCGCCCCCGTGGGGTGTCCACGTCGTCGAGCAGGTCGCCCACGACCTCGTGGCCCGGAACGAACGGCATCGAGACCAACGAGGAGAAGTAGAACGAGGAGCGTCCGGTGACCGTGGCGAGGTCCGAGCCGCAGATGCCGGACAGGCGCGGGCGCACCCGCGCCCAGCCGGGCAGCGTCTCGCTGGGGCGGCGGGCGACGAGCCGCAGCGGCGCGGCACTGGCCGCCGCCACCGACGGCAACCGGCCGGACAGCGTCCGGGCCGCCAGGTAGCGGGGGACCGAGCGGTAGAGCTCGACCGCGGGGACGCGGTCGGCCCGGGAGGGCCGCGGTACCGCGGGCCCGCGAGAACCGACACGGGAAGAAGGGGGATCTGATGGACGCTCGGTCATGACGCACCCTCGAGCGAGCGGTCGGTCGCGTGGGCCAGCGCCGAGGCGGCTCCGGTGCCGGCCAGGGCGACCCGCTCGACACCGGGGGTCAGTGGCCAGCCCACGGTCGGCCACTTCTCCCGCCGGGCGATGCGGGCCAGCTGCAGATCCGGGTTGACCACGACAGGGTGGCCGACCGCCCGCAGCATCGGGAGGTCCGACGTGCTGTCGGCGTAGGCCCAGGAATCGGCCAGCTCGGCGCCCAACCTCGGGGCCGAGAATCGGAGCCAGGCCGCCCGGGCCTCCCCGACGACAGGGGCGGTGGCGAGCCGGCCGGTGGCCCGGCCGTTGCCGTCGACGGCGAGCTCGGCCGCGACGACCTCGTCGAACAGGGGCGCGAGCGGCCGGATCAGCAGACCGAGCGAGCCGGTCAGCAGAACCGTGCGGTGTCCGGCAGCGCGGTGCGCGCGCACGCGCCGCAGGGCCTCGGCGGAGACGCGGGAGAGCAGGTGGTCGCCGACCTCCTCGTCGACGAGATGGGCCAGCGCCTCGAGGTCGGCACCGGCGTAGCGGCGGTAGACCTCACGGATGAGCCGGCCGCGGTCGGCCCGCTCGGCGCGGATCCAGCCGGGCGCGTGACGGGCCAGCTCGGCGAGTTCCCGCGGCACCCGGCCGCGCGGAGCGGCGGCCAGCCTCAGCCAGAGGTAGGACTCCACGACGGTGCT
This sequence comes from Frankiaceae bacterium, assembly GCA_030840885.1. Classification (GTDB taxonomy): domain Bacteria; phylum Actinomycetota; class Actinomycetes; order Frankiales; family Frankiaceae; genus JAVEDQ01. Next base: position 1,924 of record JAVEDQ010000524.1, on the reverse strand, counting down.
GGAGACCAGCGTGCCGTCGAGGTCGAACACGGCCAGCTGACGCCCGTCGCCCGCCGGTAGGTCGCGGGCGAGGCTGACCGGTGGCTTGCCGGGCGTGGTCTGGAGGTACCGAAGGCCCGCGGTGACGCTGTCGCAGTGCCGCTCGAGGTAGCCGCGCCAGTCGTATCCGGTGGGGTCGAAGCCGAACTCGGCCTGGTCGTCCGCGCTCAGCGCCGCATGCAGCGCCGCGGTGTTGGTGTCGTCGTAGATGAGCTCGGCCTGTGTGTAGGACTTGTAGAGGTCCTGGTAGCGCCGCAGGAAGCGCAGTCGCGCTGAGGTGCGGTCCAGCTCCTTGGCCGTCTCCCGCAATCGGGAGGAGCGGGGGAGCATCCCGAGTGCCCGCTCGGCGAACTTGACGACCTTCTCGCCGCGCTCCAACCGGGCCTCGATCCGGGAGGCGCCGGCGAAGGCCCAGGTGTGGGCGGCGATCTCGCCGCGGCCCCGCTTGATCAACGGCTTGCGGCCGAAGTAGTCGTGGACGATGTCGTAGAGGTCCTGGAACAGCAGTGGGTTCTGGCGTCCAGAGCACACCTGGTAGTAGTGCGCGGGCTCGCCGTCGGCAGGTGGATTCGCCGCCGCGGCCACGATCGCGTTGACCACGAGGTCGACCGGGATGATGTCGATGACGCCGTCGGGCGCGCTCGGGAAGTCGGGGAGCTCGCCGCGGCCGTAGGCGAGGATCAGCGGCTCGGCCATCTTGAAGCCCTCGATCCAGCCGGCGTAGGGCCGGGCCAGGGCGCTCTCGATGATCGACGGGCGGACGACGGTGAACGGCAGGTCGCCGGCGTTCTGCTCCAGGTAGCGCTCGGTCAGCGCCTTGGTGAAGGTGTAGCAGTCGGTCCAGCCGAGGCTGCGGGCCCGCTCGCGACCGGCGTCGACGCGACGCTTGTGGACGTCGCGGACCCGGAGCCGCTCGGCTTCGGCGGCGACGGCCGGCAACCCGGCTCGGCCTACCGCCTCGGCCGCCTCGTTGTTGTAGCCGGCCAACGCCTCCGGCGTGCGCGTCGCTTCCTCGCAGGCGGTCTGGGCGCGCTGAGCGGCGGCTTCCTCGACCTGCCAGTCGACGGCGTGGTGCAGCGGGCCTTCGGGGATCAGGCCGGCCCGTAGCCCCGCCACGTACGCGGTGGACACATGCAGGAAGTGCGGCCGACGCCCGCCGCGCTGGGCGGCCTCCTTGGTGACGCGTAGGACCTCGCGGAGACCGCCGAGGTTGGCCGCGAAGCCTTCGGCGATCTCCGGGTCGAACGAGACCTCGCCGGCGCAGTGGATGACGATGTCGACGTCATCGGGGAGCGGCGGCACCGACGAGAGGTCGCCGTCCACGACCTGGACGGCCGCGAGCAGTTCCTCGACCGGCCGGGTCTCCCGCAGGCGCCCGAAGGCGGGCTTCTCGAGCAATGCGGCGAAGCGATCAGTGGCGCTCTGCCCGCCGCGGGCGCGGACGAGCACCGAGAGGCGCAGATCGGCGAAGTCGGTGAGCAACCGCTCCAACAGCGCCTCGCCGACGAAGCCGGTGGCCCCGGTCAGGAACATCCGCTTGCCGGCGAGCTGCTCACGAAGAGTGGGCCGGCCCCCGGTCTCGCTCACCTGCGCCTGCCCGGGGCCGACAGCCCCGTCGCCCGCGGCGTCGGACCGCACCAGCCCCGCATCCACCAGCGCACTCAGCCCTTCTCGACGCCGCGTCCTGCACGCGACCGCCTCTACCTGTCCCGTGACCCTATGCAGACCGGAACTCTTCGCAGCCTAGAGCTCGCAGCGCGGAACGTACGTGGCCGAAGCCACAGACCCCTGCGCTTGCTGTAGCAAGCACATTGGGTATGTTAGCTAGCAGCCGGTGAGTGGCACTACGTCGCCCGGTGTTCTCAGCACGGCGTCGCCTGCACAT
>JAVEDQ010000521.1 GCA_030840885.1 Frankiaceae bacterium | reverse complement strand
GCTCGACTGCGCAGCTCACGGCAGACCTCGAGGCCGGACAAGCCGGGAAGCATGAGGTCGAGCAGGACGATGTCGGCTCCGCTGCGGTCGAACTCGGTCAGTGCCGCAGGTCCGGAGGACGCGACGCCGACCTCGAAGCCCTCCTTGCGCAGGAGGAAGGACAGGGCGTCGGAGATCGACTCCTCGTCCTCGACGACGAGCACGCGGGTCACCGGTCCCTCCTCGATGAACGGCTGCCAGCTGCGGCCCGGCTCCACGAACGCTGCGGGGTCACGCGTTCGCCTCCGGTCGTGGTCGAGGAGGCGTCGTTCTGCGGGGCATGGGGGTTCTCCGTTGTCGAGCCGGCAACGGCCGGCAGGTGATCGTCGGCAATGCCGCCGGACGTCGGGCTGAGTGGAAGGCAGAGCGTGAAGGTCGAACCGGCTCCGGGCGAGCTCCACACGCGGATCTCGCCCCCGTGGTTGAGCACGATGTGCTTGACGATCGCCAGCCCGAGGCCGGTGCCGCCGGTGGCCCGGGACCGCGCGGGGTCGACGCGGTAGAAGCGTTCGAAGATCCGGTCGATGTCTCCCTCGGGGATGCCGACGCCCTGGTCGCTGACCGTGAGTTCCCAGGTCGTCTCCCGCCGCCGGGCCGCCACCGCGACCTTCGTGCCGTCGGGGCTGTAGTTGATGGCGTTGTCCAGCAGGTTGGCCACGGCGGTGACCAGCTGGGGCTCGACGCCGGGCACGACGGCCCCGCTCGGCTCGCCCCGGACGACGGTGATGTCCTTGGCGTCGGCGTGCGGCGCGGCGCGGTCGACCGCCTCGGCGATGACGTCGTCGAGCCGGACCGGCTGGGGGGCGGGCCGGGCCTCGGCGCCCTGCAACCGGGAGAGGTCGAGCAGCTCGGAGACGAGCCGGCCCAGCCGGGCGGACTCGCGCGCGATGCGCTCGACGAAGTGGCGGGTGCTCTCGTCGGAGTCCGGGTCCCCCAGTGACTCCGAATTCAGCAACTCCGAATCAAGGGACTCGAGGGCCGCTTCGGCGAGGAGACGGAGCGCACCGACGGGCGTCTTGATCTCGTGGCTCACGTTGGCGACGAAATCGCGGCGGACGACGTCGACCCGGTGGGCCTCGGTGACGTCCTCGACGATGAGGGCGACCAGCCGGTTGGGCAGCGGGCTGGCGCGCACCCGGGCCTGGATGACGACGCCCTGCAGGCCCAGGGCAGGCAGGGTGATCTCGCGCGTCAGTTCCGTATCGGCGGACCGCGCGAGGCGGGCCAGGTCGCGGAGCGGCTCCGCGGCGCCGCGGCGGTCGACGAGGAGCAGCTCGCGCGCCCGGCGGTTCGCGATGAGCACGTCGTCACTGCTGTCCAGGGCCAGCACGGCGATGGGAGCCCGGTCGAGGACCTCCTCGCGGAGCGCTCCGTGGTCGGCCTGGCGCAGGTCGGTGCGCGCCGGCAGGTCGTCGGTCACCGCCGTTCCCCGGCCGCGGGACAGGACCCGGGCTCCGATCCCGCCGACGAGCAGGCCGATGAAAAGCCCGATCAGGGTGGCGGCGAGCACGGACATGACAGAATCGTAGGCAGCACTCGACGTTGCGAAGCGCGACGGCTCGGCTGTCCACCCGACGTTCATGTCGCGGACACCAGGCGTTCCCGGCTACTGCGAGCGGCCTGTTTACCGTGACAGATCGCCTCGCTCATCGAGCGACAGCACCTCAGCGAACGACGAGTCAGCAGAACGACGGTCGACATCGACCGGTCAGCAGCCCCATGGAGGACGACGTGCGCGACGCATACCACGACGACCTGGACGCCCTCACCCAGTCGCTGATCGACATGACGCACCTGGTGGGAGGCGCCGTCGGCCGAGCCACGCAGGCGCTGCTGGACGCCGACCTCGCGCTGGCCGAGCAGGTCATCAGCGGCGACAAGACGATCGACTCGCTCTACCACTCGGGTGAGGCGCAGGCCTTCGAACTGCTCGCGAGGCAGCAGCCCGTGGCGGTCGACCTCCGTCGCGTGGTGGCGAGCCTGCGCATGCTGTCCGACCTCGAGCGCAGCGGTGACCTCGCCGTGCACGTCGCCGAACTGGCCCGCCGCCGCTACCCGGCGTCAGCGATCCCGGCGGAGCTGCAGAGCACCATCCTCGAGATGGGTCAGATGGCGCAGCGGATCACGGCCAAGGCCGGCAGCGTCATCGCGAGCCAGGACCTCGATCTCGCGGGCGAGATCGAGCGGGACGACGACGTCATGGACAGCCTGCACAAGCAACTGTTCCGCGCCCTGCTCGAGGACGAGTGGACCGGGAGCATCGAGGAAGCCGTCGACATCACCCTGTGCAGCCGGTACTTCGAACGGCTCGCCGACCACTCCGTCTCCGTGGCCCGCCGCATCGTCTACCTGGTGACCGGTCAGCACCGCGACCGCGAGCCGCTGCCGACCGCACTCTGACCCTGCCTGCTGACGGGGCCAGCTGACGGGCCTCAGCCGGCGACGGCGACCTGCCCTCGCTCCGGCGAGTACTGCTCGGGGACGAGTCGTTCGCTCGCCCGCCGGCCGAGAAGTGCCACCTCTGCGGAGCGCTCCGCCTCGGCCCGCTCCTCCCGACGACGCCTGTCCTCCGCCAGGCCACGCCAGGCATTGCGCCGGGCCCGGTCCTGCCCGCCGTCGGGTCGGAGCCAGAGCGCGAAACGCTGGACGGCGTGGGTGATGCGGATCAGCTCGATCCGCAGCAGTTCGTCGGTCGATGTCATACCGGAGCACCTCCTCGGCGCG
>JAVEDQ010000511.1 GCA_030840885.1 Frankiaceae bacterium | reverse complement strand
CACCCGCACCCGCGGCTGTCGTTGCTGCGCCCGCGCCCGTGCGACGATCCCGACCCAGCGCGCCTACGTCGCGCCCCCGGCGCCGAGGACGACGCCGCACTACACCCCTCCGAAGCCGCGGACGGTTCCGCGAACCAGCGGCGGAAGCACCACCGGCGCGTAGAACGGCGGTGGGACGACCGACACCTACACCAACGTCGACGGCATCAGGTGGAGCGACCGGACGGTTCGTCGGCGGGGGCCAGCGCCAAGTGCCGGGACGGCAGCTACAGCCACTCCCAGCACCGCAGCGGCACGTGTTCCGGGCACGGCGGCGTCGAAGCGTGGCTGTGATGCCGCAACGAGTCAGGTGCGCTCGGCGCGCTCCTCGACCTGCCGGAGAAGCCCGCTGAGCTTCTCGTCGCGCTCGAAGGCGGCGTCGGAGAGCGGGTTGATGATTCCGCGGAGCGCGGAGATCGGTGCCCATCGCCGGGGGACCTGGATACGTGCGGCGCGGCGCTCGATTCCCCGGAGCGCGGCCTCGGCGACCCGCTCGGTCGTGACCTGCTTGCGGAGCGGCGCAGGGAAGACTTGCTTCACCAGCTGCGTCGCCAGTTCGTCGCCGCCGAAGGCGACGTCGGCGATCGGCGTCTTCACCCAGCCCGGGTAGAGGACCCCGGCGGTGGCCTGGTGCGGGGCGAGCTCGGCGCGCAGGGCTCGGCCGAGCTGCTCGACGCCGCCCTTGGACGCGGGGTGGGCGCGTTGAGCATCCCGTTGATGTAGGCGTAAATCGATGCCGTCAGCACGATGTGTCCCCGGGACTCGAGCACGTGCGGCACCGCGGCTCGGATGGTGTTCCAGACGCCGGTGAGGTTCACTGCGATGACCTTCTCGAACGCCCCCTCGGCTGCCGTGTTGATGGTGAATGCGGCCGATCCGCTGGAGATGCCGGCGTTCGCGATGGCGACGTCGACGCGGCCGAACCTTCCCTGCGTCGCCCGGAAGACGGCCTCCATCCCCTTTCCGTCGGTGACATCGCCCTGCAGCGCGAGGGTGCGGTCCCCGCCGAGCGAGGCCGCCGCCCGGTCGACGTCCTGCTGGTCGAGGTCCACCAGCACGACGCTGGCACCGCGACGGTGCGCGGCCCGCGTGATAGCGAGCCCGATCCCCCCGGCCGCCCCCGTGACGACGATGACGGCTTCGTTGATGTTCAGGCGGGGCACGGGCACGGGATCTCCAGGTGGCTCGACCCACGGTGTCGGGGGCTCAGTTACCTACTGACGGTAAACCTGCGGAGGTCCACCTCATGTCCCGAGCGGCGGAGTCTGCAACCGACCGCTTTCCTGCAATTTCCAGGTCGAGGTCCACCTCTCCCACTCGACCAGCTGCGCGACTCGCTCGCACACCCGGGGATTAGCTACTCGTGGGTCGCTTCGGTCACCGTCAGCGCCAGGCTGACGACATCGGATCTGCCGCGGCAAACGTCGCTGACCTTGCGATTTGAGCCGGAGGTCCAGCCCCCTGGACGTTGACAAAGGGCCATATCAAGAGGATTGTCTGAATTCAACGTTTGTTGCGTCAGGTCCTCGCGCGGTCGACACCACTCGCTATCTGCCGAGGACGCAACTTGACCCATCATTCGTCGCCCATCATCCAGCGCCTGCATCGCATGATCTCCCCGAGCTTCGGCGCCCGCACCAACGCGTCCCGCGCACTGCGAGACATGCGCGCGACTCCCGTACCCGACCTGAACGGTCTCCGGTCCACACTCGTGTCGGCCCGCCAGGACGTCCGATGATCGCGGGCGCGCTGCAGCAGAGGCCAGTCGACGACCGTCCTGCGGCCAACGAGTGGGCCGGTAGCTACCCGCTGCCCTCGGTCGACCGCAGCAACCGACTTGCTCGGCTGCTGGTGCGCCTGGCGCTGGAGGGCTCCCCCGCCGAACTCGTCGAGGATGCCCAACTCCTCGTGAGCGAGCTGGTGACGAACGCGATCCGGCACGCCGAGACCGGTATCCGGTTGAACATCGATCTCGCGGGACCAGGGATCCGCGTGGGTGTCGAGGACGCGTCCGCGGATCCGCTACCGGCCAGCTGCCCTATCGGCGTGCCGGGCGACGGGCAGGAGCATGACTATGGCCTAGGGCTCCTCGACACGCTCGCCGACGCTTGGGGCTGGGAGAGGACCGCGGCCGGTAAGAACGTCTGGTTCGAGCTGCGCTGATCGCCTGCGACGCGGAAGCGTTGCCCGCCGACGTCGCGCAGACTGCGCCGCGATGACCGGCACCGACGCGACACGTCGGCTTTTTCACCGGTCTGGGGCGACCTTCTCATGCTTCTCGTGCAATTGTTACGAGAGTGCGCACGTTGACCGCTCTAGGCAGCCCTGCCCCTTCGCCTTCGCGGCCGCGTCAGAAGCGGTCGTGGTGGGCCCGGCATGGCGAGGCTTGGCGTGACTGGGCGCTTCTGGCCGCAGTGAACCACGCGCTGCTGATCGCGGTTGCCTTGCTGCATCCCGGGTTCGTCCTCCTGATGGCCTTCGCCGTCCCGCTGGCCCTCACCCTGGCGATCACGACGCTGACCGTGCTGCACGACGCGGGTCACCGTCAGTTCGCGCGGCGCGAGTGGCCGAACATCCTGGCGGTGCAGACAGCTGCTCCCTTCGGACTGTGGGCCGGCCACTGGGGCCTCAAGCACCGCGTCCACCACCGCCTCTCGCAGGTATATCCGGTCGACGAGGCCACCCGCTCCTCGTCGTTCGTGCGGCTGCACCCGGAGGCGCCGGTGCGGCCGATGCACCGCTACCAGCACCTCTACACCTGGTTCTTCTACGGCCTGGCCTGGGTCGGTGAGCTCAAGAGCCAACTCACCTACCTCAGGAACGGTCGCGTCACCGGTCTGGACGAGATCCGCCCTGCCCGCCGGCGTCTGGCGTCGTTCGTCGTCGAGAAGGCGATGGCCTTGCTGGTCCTGCTCCCCTACGCGCTCGCTCTCGGGTTCGGCTCGCTGGGTCTGCTGCTGCTGGCGACGCTGATCATCGGCAGTGTCATGACCGCGCTGGTCCTGGTCGTCGGGCACATCAACGTCGGGCTGGAACCGCTCCCCGGCGCACCGGAGAACGGCCGTGCCTGGGCGGCGCACCTGGTCCGCACCACCGCCTCGTTCTCCCTGTACAACCCGGTGACGCGGTGGCTGACCGGGGGCATGACACACCACCTCGCCCACCACCTCCGCCCGACGGCGCTGCGTTCAGAACTGCCGGTCCTGCAGGCGACGACGGTGGCTGACGTGGTTGCCTCCTCGGGCCTGCCGGAAGTCGTCTACCCGAGCTTCGCCAGCGCCGTTCGGCACCACTACCTGCGGCTGTGGGAACTGGGCCACCCGAACAGCGAGTTGTCCGTCAACTCCGACGAGCCGTTGTCGGCCAGCAGCCGCCCGGTCGGAGAGCCGCTACCGGTCTCGTGAACCTGCCCGCTGTCGGGACCGCCCTCGCCGCGGCGATCCTGTTCGGTTGGTCGACTGCGCTGATGCACGCCGGCGCTTCCTCCGTTCCGCAAAACGTCGGAAGCCTGCTCGGGCTGGTCCGGCAGTGTCTGGTCCAGTGGCGCTGGCTGCTCGGCATGGCGGCCAGTCTCTCCGGGTTGGCGCTGCACGTCGTCGCCTTGGGACAAGGCTCGATCGTCGTCGTCCAACCGATCGTCGTGACCGGCCTCGTCTTCTCGCTGCTGTTCCGCAGCGCACTGGATCGGGAACTGCTCCCTCGGGCAGTCCTGCTGCGGGTCGTCCTCTGCGGCGCCGGCCTTGCGCTGTTCCTGGCCACGATCGGCGACACCACCGGCTCGGGGCATATCGACACCACGGCGGTAGTCGCGCTGCTTCTCGTCGGCGCTCTGGTCGCGGCGACGTGCTGGTTCGCCGCCTCCCGCCGTGAATCTGACACGTCCGGGTTCCTGCTCGGCGTCTGCGGGGGCATCGTGTTCGGACTGATCGGCGGTGTGCTCAAGGCCGCAACCGAGAACAGCAGTGCGGGCACGCCCTTCTACGCGAACTGGGCGGCCTACGCGGTCGTCCCGTTGGGCGTCGTCGGCTTCCTGACGAACCAGCGGGCGTACCACGTCGCGCCGCTGACGAAGTCGCTGCCGGTGCTGAACCTGCTCAACCCCGCGGTCGCGGTGCTGTTCGGCGTGGTCGCGTTCGGCGAGCGCGCCCGGGCGTCGCTTCCGGCCCAGGTGCTAGGTGCGTTGGGGCTCGGGGCTGCCCTGCTCGGAATCTTCCTGCTCGCGCGGCTCACAGACGATCGCCCGGAGCCCGACGTCGCGGCCGAAGGCGCCGGGGAGTCGGCGTCGCTGGCGGCGCGCACGAGTCACGCCGGCTGATCGCTGTCGTCCGGCTACGCGACGAACGTTTCGCCCCGCCAGGTTCCAGACCCGGGTAGGCGCCCAGACCACGAGCGCCAGGGCGACCCCGGCGACGACGTCGAGCACGTAGTGGTTGCCGGTGACCACAACGACCGCCGCCGTCAGAACCAGGTGCAGGCCCGCGAGCGAGCGGTACAGCCGGCGCGAAGTGCCGCTCCTGACCGCCAGCAGCACCCACGTCGCCCATGCGAGGTGGAGGCTCGGCATCGACGCGTACGCGTCGGCGTGCGAGGCGACTCCCCGCGTCGCCTCCCACGCCCCCCACGTACCGGAACCCGCCACGATGTCCGCCACGCCGGCGCCGGGTAGCAGGCGGGGCGGCGCGACCGGCACCAGCACGAAGACGCCCAGTGCAGCTACGTTCACCGCGATCAACGCGGTCCGCGCACGTCGGTAGGCAGCCGGGGCGAGCAGGTAGACCATGACCAGGACGCCGATCGTGACCGTCACGTGCGCGAAGTCGTAGTAGAGGGAGAGTCCCTGCCCCATCAGGGCATGGGGGGCAAGCGCCGCGTCGACGCGCTGCTCGACATCGAGGCGCAGAAACCGCTCGGCGACGAGCAGCGAGCGGCCACGATGCACCGCGGCTCCCGCATGGACCCGGGCGAGATCGGCGATCCGGTCGTAGGCGACGACGAGGAACAGCACCACGGCCAGCTCGCCGTACCACGGCGGTCTGTCCGCGCCGCGCCGGCAGGAAGCAGCCGTCACTGACCGGACGATATCGGTGCCGACGAGCCGGGCACGATAGACCGCATGAGCGCCTACTGGATCAGCATCTACAAAGAAATCCTCGACGAGGACAAGATGGCCGCCTACGCCGAGCTGGCCGGTCCGGCACTTCGCGAGGCGGGCGGCACCTTCCTCGCGCGCGGGCTGCCCGAGCAGGTCTACGAGGCCGGCCAGTCGACCCGCATCGTTCTCCTCGAATTCGCCGACGTCGATGCGGCCCGTGCCGCACACGACGGTCCGGCGTACCAGGAGGCGCTCGCCGCCCTCGACGGCGGAGCCGTCCGCGAGATCCGCATCGTCCCCGGCGTCTGACGGCAGGCGCTTCCGGTGCTCTTCGCTGACGTCGTCACCGCCTCCGCGGCCGCCACCGCGACCCGGTCGCGGACGGCGAAGACGGCCGCGTTCGCCGACCTGCTCGCCCGCTCTGGCGACGTCATCGAGCCGGTGACGGCATGGCTGTCGGGCGAACCGCAGCAGGGGCGCATCGGTATCGGCTGGCGGCGGCTGAGCGACCGCTCGACACCGCCGGCGGCTGAGGCGACGCTGACCGTCGACGACGTCGAGGGCGCCCTCACGCAACTGGCCGGCCTGGCCGGTGCCGGTTCCACAGGCCGCCGGGCGGATCGCCTCGAGGAGCTGTTCGCCGCGGCCACTGCGGCCGAGCAGCAGTTCCTCGTTCGGCTGTTCACCGGCGAGATGCGCCAGGGTGCGTTGGAGGCGTTGGTGCTCGATGCCGTCGCCGTCGCGGCCGGCGTGCCGCCGGCGTCGGCACGCCGGGCCTTCATGCTGTCCGGCAGCCTGCCCGCGACGGCGGCGCTCGCGCTCAACGGTGGCGACGAAGCCCTTACCGCTGTCCGGCTGGAGGTGCTCCGCCCCGTCCGGCCCATGCTCGCGAGCCCGGGTTCGTCCCTCGGCGACGCGCTGGCCGACCTGGGAGACGACGTGACCGTGGAGCACAAGCTCGACGGCGCACGCATCCAGGTGCACCGCGACGGCGAGACCGTGCGGGTCTGGACACGCAGCCTGCGCGAGATCACCGACGGTGTCCCCGAGATCGTCCGTCGGGTCCGGGCCCTGCCGTGTCGGACCGCCGTGCTCGACGGCGAGACCCTGGCGCTGGACGACGACGGCCGGCCGCGTTCCTTCCAGGATTCGATGAGCCGCTTCGGCAGCGACTCCGCCGGCAGCGACGCCACGGCCGCCGTCCTGCTGAGCCCGTTCTTCTTCGACCTGCTGCACCTCGACGGCCGGGACCTGCTCGACGAACCCCTCGAACTCCGACTGGACCTGCTCGCGGAGTTGCTCGCCGGCGAGCAGCACGCGGCGCTGCGGATGCCCGGCCGGCGCCGGCCGTCCCCGGCGGAGGCGGCTGGCGTGCTGGACGAGGCGTTGGCCGCCGGTCACGAGGGCGTCGTGGTCAAGGCGCTCGACGCGCGCTACGCAGCCGGCCGGCGCGGGAAGGCGTGGCAGAAGGTCAAGCCGGTGCACACGCTCGACCTGGTCGTGCTCGCCGCCGAGTGGGGCCATGGCCGCCGGACGGGTTTCCTGTCGAACATTCACCTGGGCGCCCGCGACCCCGACGGTGGGGAGCCGGTCATGGTCGGCAAGACGTTCAAGGGCATGACCGACGAGCTGCTGGCCTGGCAGACGAGCACCTTTCCGGAGTACGCCGTGGACGGACCGAGCTGGGGCGTCCGGCTCCGCCCGGCGCTCGTGGTGGAGATCGCCGTCGACGGAGCCCAGCGGAGCACCCGCTATCCGGGCGGCGTCGCGCTCCGCTTCGCCCGCGTCCTGCGCTACCGGCCCGACAAGACGCCGGCGGAGGCCGACAGCCTCGACGCCGTCCGCGCACTGCTCTGACGGTCGTGTAGAGCTCCACGCGGCGCCGCTGTCGTTCCCTCGGTGGCGCGGCGACGCCGTGGGCGACGCTGGCCTTGTAGGGCGCCGAGGGCTACTGCCCGATCACCTGCTGGTACGTCGGCCGGTTCTGCCACTCCAACGGCGTCACGCTCTGCCCGAGGAAGGTGAAGCGGATCTCGTCGTTCGTCTTGTCGTAGGTCCACTTCGAGGCGTCCGGTGTCTTCTGGGCCGTGCCGACCTGGTCCACCGCCTGCTGCAGCAACGCGCGGAGCTGCGTGCGGCAGGCGTTCAGGTCCCCACTGCCGCAGTACCCCTGGCTCATGAGCCCCGGGCCTGTCTGGCTGAGCACGCGCCGCATGTCCCGCTCGACCCACGCGTAGGAGCCGACGTTGTTGAACGACGAGCCGCCGTGCTTGCTCGGCAGGTTGTCGAGGTTCACCGGCAGCGCATCAGCCACCGGGCCGAGCCGCGGCACCAGGATCTGCTTGGCGACCAGCGGGTACCAGGCCTCCATCAGCGCGATGGCCGGCGCGTCGTCGTAGGCGCCGGTGCGCGCCCGGTCCTTGCGGTGGGCACCGGTGGCGTTCCAGTCGGCGAGCAGCTTCGTGTACGGGGCGAGCTTCGGATCGTCGCCCACCGCTTTCAGCAGGTCGGGCAACAGGTACGCGCCGCGGATGTCCACGGTGGCGGCGTCGATCATGACACCGACCACCTTCGCGCGGTCGACCTTGCCGGCGGCGATGGCAGCCTTCAGCCGGTCCTCGAGTGCCAGCGAGCGCTGCACCGGGCCCCAGCCCCACTGGTCGTCGGCCGAGTAGGTGCCCGGCGAGGGCTTGTTGTTCCAGCTGACGAGGTAGCCCGACGGGGGGTTCACCGACTGCGGATGGCCGGCGGCGGCCAGCGTGCCCGTCCAGTCCCATCGGGCGTCGCCCCAGCGCGGCAGGTCCGGGTCGACGCCCGGGGCACGGAGCGGCAACGCCCCCGAGGTGAAGGTCGCGATGTCGCGGTCGTCGACGTAGAACCAGTTGAAGGTGAACGTGACCTGCGAGAACGCGTCGGTGAAGTCCTTGGCGCCCCGGGTGCGCGTCGGGTCGTTCATCTGCGCGAAGCCGAGCACCGAGTCCGGCTCGTGACCGTAGGTCGAGCGCTGCGACACCACGGCGACCGGCTTGCCGTCGGCGGTCGTCCGGTACTGCACGATGCCGTGCCGGGTCCGTAGGTCGCTGAACGTGGCGACGACCTTGCCCGTCTGGTCCTTCTTCTGCCGCGGGGTGCCGGTCATCGGCGTGCACGTGGCGCCGTCGAGGTAGGCCGTCGAGTCGGGTGTGGGGGGCGTGCCGTTCGTGTTGCACAGCCGGTCGAGGACGGAGTCGACGACGTCACCCGACGCGCTGGTCGCCGACCACGCGTAGTTGTTGCCGTGCCCGATGAGCACCACGAACTGCAGGTTGGCGAACGCGACGCCGCGGGCCTGCTGGTGCGGGCCGTGCAGTGCGATCTCGTCGAAGAAGTTCGGCGCCTGGTAGCCGGTCTGCGGCCCCATCACCGCGATCGGCTTGCCGGACGTGGTCCTGCTGCCGGCGACCAGCATCGCGTTGCTCATCTGCGACGGGACGTGCAGCCAGTCGGGCACGCCCGAACCTGCTCCGGCACCGCCGCCGGTGCCGCTGTTGGCCGCGCCGGTCCGAGCCTTCACCGGAACCGGGCCGGTGCCGTCGACGAGCTTCGCTCCCCCGGACGCCAGGTCCGGCAGCGCCACCGCGGCCGGGTCGACAGGACCCGGCGCACCGTAGGGCTCCTCGGTGACGTTCGTGGTCGGAGCGGTCGGGTCCTGCGCGTCGCGGAGGTCGGTGAGCACCTGCCGGCCGGGCCCGGCCCCGAGCTTGGCCTGCAGCTGCCGCAGGAAGAGCGCGTTCTGCGCCTCCTGACCTCCGCCCTTGCCGAAGATGCCGCCCACCAGCGACGCCGCGTAGACGACGTCGGCGCGGGTGTACGGCTGCGGTGTGATGTTCAGGAGCTTGTACGTCGAAGGGCAGGTGGGGGCACTGGTCGTCGGGCACAGCTGCTTCCGGGCCGCGTTGACCCCGTCGACGTAGGCCGAGAGACGGGTCAGCAGCGCTGCACCCTCGGGGCCCTGGTTCCGCAACGCGTCCAGCTGCGCGTCCGCCTCGGCAGGGGTGTAGTCGGCCTGCCTAAGTTGGTCGGCGTCTGCGGTGAGCGTCGTCGGGGTGGCCCCCTGCAGCTCCGTGAGCCGGCCGGCGCCGGCGTAGCGGATGGCGTCCATGACGAACATCCGGTCCTGCGTGCCGGCGTACCCGGCGCCGTAGGCGGTGTCGTCGTCGGTGGTGCCGTAGACGTAGGGAACGCCCGCCCGGTCGCGCTTGACGGTGACCCCGGGACGGGGCGTCTCGGTGCTGACGACGTCGCCGGGTGCCGGATCGAGCGGAGCGTTCTTGAAGTAGTTGCTCAGGGATGAGTCGGTCAGGCTCGCCGGGTCGGCGCGGTTGAGCGCGTCGTACAGGTCCCGCTGGTCGGACTGGCCCTTCTCACCGGGCGGCAGGACGGACAGCACCTGCAGCGGCGCCGCGTTGCTGCTCGGGCCCGGGGTCGGGGTGCTCCCGCCGCCCGAACATCCGACGAGGACCAGGCACCACACGAGACCCAGTGGCACAACCGCACGCAACGCTCGCACATCACTCCTCTGTGACCGCTCCCACATCCGTTCGGACAGTAGCCCCTCATCGCGACCGGTGATCATGTACGCGCAGTTGGGCCCCGCCGTACCGTCGGCGTGTGCGCATCGGCATCGTCGGAGCCGGGATCGTCGGGCTCGCCACCGCAGCCGCGTTGGCCGCCGCCGGGCACGAGGTCCGGTGCTACGACTCCGGTGAGCCGATGGCCGCTCGCTCGCTCGGCGAGACCCGCATCTTCCGGACCGCACACGCCGAGCCCGGCATGGTCGAGCTGGCGCTGCGCGCGCAACGATCGTGGCAGCGATGGGAGAAGCAGTTCGGTACCCGCCTCGTCGACCCGGTCACCACGGTGCTCAACGGCGCAGAGGCAACCGTGCGCGCGACCGCGATGCAGGCAGCCGGCGCTCCGTTCAGCCTGCGTGACGACGCCGCCGGGCTCGGCCTGCCGGCGAGCGATCCGAGGGGCCCCTTCCTCGTGGACGCCGGCGGCGGGGTGATCAACGTGACCGCGGCCGGGTGCGGCTTGCGGGAGACGCTGGGCTCCCAGGTCCGAGCCCACGACCTCGTCCGAGGCGTCGACGTTCTCGGTGCCGATCACGTTCGCATCGCGGCCGACTCCGGTGCCTGGGACTGCCACGCCGCCCTACTCCTGGCCGGTGCCGGCACCCCCGCCCTCGCCGCGGCCGTCGGCATCGGCGGCGTTCCACACGGACGGTGGCACAGCCATCGATTCACCTTCGCCCTCCGCGATGCCTCCGCCCGGCCGCCCTGCTGGCTCGAACGCAGCGAGTCCTGGCGAGCGGGTGTGACCAGCTACCAGCACCTCGTCGGTCCGGGCCGGTGGGCGGTCGGCGCTTCAGTCCCGGACGCGGACAGCGCCTGGGAGCTCGGCCGCGACGGCACCCGCAACCGCGCGGAGGACATCGTCCGTGCCTACGTCGCCGAGCAGGTCGACGGCGTCGTGCCCGACGTCCTCGACACGATCTCGTGCGACTCGATGAACCTGGGCGACGGGCTCGGTTTCGGCCGATCCGGTCCCGTGCTCGCGCTGTGGGGCGACAACCTGATGAAGCTGGCACCGCTGCTCGGCGAGCTGCTCGCGTCCGCCGCGCTGGACCGGGACCGCGAAGTGCGTGATGACGATGTGCCGCACCTCGTCGCGACGGAATGAGAGTCGCTCGACCTGGCGGACCGCCGTCTCGGCCCTCGACCACAGCGGTGGGCTGTCCGACTTCCCGCAGGCGCAGGTCCACGTGACCGCCGCGGAGGTCGACGGGGCGATCCGCTTCCCGTCGTGGCGCGAAAAGCTGCGCTTCCGGCCGGTGCAGTGGGAGCACCAGCCGCGGATCGTGGAGCACACGCCGGTCGGCGAGGCGTGGCGGGGTTTCGCCGCGGCGCCGGAACTCGAGGACATCGCCCCGGGCATCGTGCTGCTCGCACTGCCCGGTCACACGCGGGGCCACGCCGCCGTGGCCGTGGACGCGGGCGACCGCTGGGTGCTGCACGCCGGCGACGCCTTCTACGGCCGCGGCACGCTCACGGGCGGTTCTGTGCCGGCCGTACTGCACGCCATGGAGACGGCCATCGCCTTTCGACCTCAAGCAGGTCCGACGCAACCACGCGCGGCTCGCCGAGCTACACCAACGGGGTGAGCCGGATCTGACCATCGTCAGCGCACACGACCCCGTCCTGTACGAGCAGGCGCGTGCCCTCAACCGGTAGGTGGCGTGGGTTCGACGCGGCCCAACACGCCCTCCGTGCGCGCGCCCCTTTCCGTCGATCGCAGTAGCTGTCCCGGCTCGGGGCAGGCTGCAGGTGTGATGTCTGCCGATGCGACCGCGACCGACGCCAACCTGAATGAGCCCGTCCCGGATGAGAAGTTCGTCCGGCACAGCGCCGGCAACGTCGAGACGCGGCTCGAGGGCATGCGCATCCGCGGCTTCCTCGTCCCCAACGACCGCTTCTACGTCCGTAGCCATGCGCCGACGCCGCAGATCGACGCCGCGTCGTGGTCCATGCGGGTGTTCGGCACGGGGGTCGAGCGCGAGCTGCAGGTGACCTACGACGACCTGCTCGACCTCCCCGTCGTCTCCGTCGTCCGCGCGTTGGCCTGTGCCGGTAACGGACGGGCGTACTTCGACGAGGACCAGCACAAGCCGACCGGCGGCGACCAGTGGCGCAACGGCGCCGTCGGGGTCGCGGAATGGACCGGGGTGCCGCTGTCCGCGGTGCTCGAGCTGGCGAGCGTGCTCCCGGAAGCCAGGGACGTGATGCCCGAGGGGCTCGACGAGGCCCGGGCCCGGCGGCCGCTGCCGCTGGACAAGGCGATGGCCGACGACACGATCCTCGCCTACGCGATGAACGGTGAGGTGCTCCCTCCCGACCACGGGTATCCGGTGCGCCTCATCGTCTCGGACTGGATCGGAGCCGCCAGCATCAAGTGGGTCGGCAGCCTCGAGGTCGCCGCCGAAGAGCTGTTCTCGCCGTGGAACACGACCGACTACGTGCTGTCCGGGCCGACCTACCCCTCCGCCGGACCCGCCGACGGTGAGCCGCTGACGACGCTGCCCGTCTCCTCCGCGCTCGAGCTGCCCTGGCCGGCTCGCCTGCCGCTCGGCCGGCACTTGCTTCGCGGACGCGCCTGGTCCGGGGCCGGCCGGATCACCGCGGTCGACGTCAGCACCGACGGGGGCCGGTTCTGGACTCCGGCGACGCTGCGGGATCCCAACATGCCGGGCGCCTGGGTCCGCTTCGACTTCCCGTTCGACGCCGACGACCTCGGGGAGAGCGAGGTGCGGATCCGGGCCCGGGACGAGAGCGGCGCCGTCCAGCCGCAGGACGTGCCGTTCAACGACGGCGGCTACCTCTACAACGCGGTGGTCGCCCACCCCATCGAGGTCGTTGCGGACTGACCCGCTGCGAGTGGGGTGTCCTACGGTGAGCGCGTGCCCGCCTCCCCCCGACCGCTGCTCGCAGCCGCGGTCACGGTTCTGCTCTGGGCGTCCGCCTTCGTCGCGATCCGACACGTCAGTACGGACTTCTCGCCCGGAGCCCTGTCGCTGGGGCGCCTGCTCGTCGGCAGCGTCGTCCTCGGAGCCGCCCTGCTCAAGAGCGGCCACGCGGCGGTCCCGAGGCAACTCTGGCCGCGCCTGCTCGTCTGCGGTGTGCTCTGGTTCGGCGTCTACAACGTCGCGCTCAACGCCGCCGAGCGGCGGGTCGACGCCGGAACAGCGGCGCTCCTGGTCAACGTCGGCCCGATCCTCATCGCCCTGCTGGCCGGGCTGCTGCTCGGTGAGGGCTTCCCCCGCACGCTGCTGCTCGGCGGCGCGGTGGCATTCGGCGGCGTAGTCGTCATCGCTCTCGCCACGTCGAGCGGCGAGGGCTCCGACCTGATCGGCGTTCTCCTCTGCCTTGTGGCCGCGGTCGCCTATGCGGGTGGTGTCGTGAGTCAGAAGCCGCTGCTCGGGCACCTGTCCGCGCTGCAGGTGACCTGGTTGGCCTGCACGATCGGGGCGGTGGCATGCCTGCCGTACCTGCCCAGCCTCGCCCAGGGACTCGGGTCCGCGCCGGCGTCCTCCAGCGGATGGCTGGTCTACCTGGGGGTCTTCCCCACGGCCGTCGCCTTCACGACCTGGGCCTATGCACTGGCCCGAACCAGCGCCGGGAAGATGGGCGCGACGACCTATCTGGTTCCGCCCGTCGCGATCCTGCTCAGCTGGATGCTGCTCGGCGAGACCCCGCCGGCTCTGGCGCTGCTGGGCGGCCTGCTGTGTCTCGCCGGGGTGTCGCTGACCCGGAGGGCTCCGCGGACGGCTCCTCGTGGTCGCGTGCCGCGCCGCGCGGCAGGCCCATGACGGCAGCGATCGTGACGACCGCGACCCCAAGGACACCGAAGAAGACCGCGGTCGAGGCGGAGGTCAGTGCCGGGCCGACGGGTTGCCGTCCGTCGAGCACGGCGTTGGCCACGGCCCCGAAGGCCGCGACGGCAAGCGCGCTACCCAGCGAGCGCGCGAACATGTTGTTGCCGGTCACGACGCCGCGCTCGGCCCAGCCGACGCTGGACTGCGCGGCGATGAGGCTCGGGCTGGCGGCCAGCCCGAGCCCGGTGCCGACGACGAAGCAGGAGCCGGCCAGCGCCAGCAGACCTGCCTCGCTGGTCGTCACGAGCACGACCAGCGCCGAGCCCGCGACGATCAGCCCCGAGCCGATGACGGCCGTGGTGCGGAACCCGAGCGGCAGGTAGAGCCGTCCCGACATCGAGGCCGCGATCGGCCAGCCCACGGTCAGCATGGCGAGGGTGAAGCCCGCCGTGATGGGACCTGCGCCGAGCACCCCCTGCGCGTAGGTCGGGACGTAGGACGTGAGGCCGAGGACCACGGCACCGACACCGGCCGCCGTCAGGCTGCTCGCGACCAGCACCCGTCGGGTGAAGACCCACAGCGGCAGGATCGGCGCGGCGACGCGACGCTCGACGAGGACGAAGGCGACGACGAGCGCCAGTCCCCCGAGCAGGGCGAGGGCGGACGGCCCCGACAGCCAGCCCCACGCCTGCCCACCCTCCAGCAGCCCGAGGATGAGCAGCGCGCAGCCGGCACTGAGCAACGCAGCGCCGGGGTAGTCGATGGCGCCGCGCTTGCGCTCGACCTTCTCGGAGAAGTTCCGCCACAGCACGGTGGCGGCGACCGCGCACAGCGGCAGGTTGATCCAGAAGATCCACCGCCAGGTGCCGTACTCGGAGAACACCCCGCCCAGCGTCGGGCCGACCACCGAGGAGACGCCCCAGACGCTGGCGAGGTAGCCCTGGACCTTCGCGCGCTCGGCGAGCGTGTAGACGTCGCCGGCGATGGTCTGGCTCATCGGCAGCACAGCCCCGGCACCCAGGCCCTGCACCGCCCGGGCCAGGATCAGCGCGGGCATCGTCCACGCCACCCCGCACAGCACGGAGCCGAGGAGGAACAGTCCGATGCCCGCCAGCATCACCGGCTTGCGGCCCAGCACATCGGCGAGTCGGCCGTAGATCGGGGTGGAGACCGCCTGCGCCAACAGGTAGATCGAGAACAGCCACGGGAACTGCGAGAAGCCGCCGAGGTCGTCGACGATCGACGGGACGGCAGTCGCGATGATCGTGGCGTCGAGGGCCACCAGCGCGGTCGTCAGCATCAGCGCTGCGAGCAGCGGACCACGTTCGGAGCGGAGCCCCACGGACTTGCGGGTGATCACGGCGGGGGACGTCACCTGCGGAGCAACGACTGCACCGCCGGAATGCTTCCGGAGATGAACTATCTCGCGCAGCGTTGGCGACCCTCCGAGGGTCCCGCGGGGGTTAGCCTGCGGATATCGGCCGTCGTGAGCTGGACCACACCGACGCGCGGCTGTCCCGACAAGGAGGTCCCATGACGTCGCCGGCCCCAACCACGGCCCCAACCACCGAGGCGGCTCCGACCGACGCGGGACAGCGTTCCGTCGACGTCCTCATCATCGGGGCCGGGCTGTCGGGCATCGGTGCTGCGGCCCGTCTCACCCGCGACCGTCCCGGCACCACCCTGGCGGTCCTCGAGATGCGCGACGGCATCGGCGGGACCTGGGACCTGTTCCGGTTCCCCGGCGTCCGCTCCGACACCGACATGTTCACCTTCTCCTACCCGTTCCGGCCCTGGCACGGGGAGACGTCGATGGGCAGCGGCGAAGACATCCGCCGCTACATCACCGAGACCGCCACCGAGTTCGGCATCGACCGCCACATCCACTTCCGCACGAAGGTCTCGGCTGCGGACTGGTCGTCGGAGCAGCAGCGCTGGACGGTGCGGGCCGAGACCGACGGCTCACCGGTGACGTGGACCGCCCGCTTCCTGTTCGTCTGTGCCGGCTACTACGACTACGACCGCGGCTACCAGCCCGACTTCCCCGGTCTCGCCGACTTCCGCGGCACCTTCATCCATCCGCAGTTCTGGCCCGAGGACCTCGACTACACGGCCAAGCGGGTCCTGGTCATCGGCAGCGGTGCCACCGCGGTGACGCTGATCCCGGCGCTCACCGAGAACGCCCTGCACGTCACGATGCTGCAGCGCTCCCCCACCTACGTGATGGCGCTGCCCGGGGTCGATGTCGTCGCCGATGTGCTGCGTCGCTTCCTGCCCGCCGGACTCGCCCACCGCCTCCTGCGGGTGAAGAACGTGCTGAAGTTCCAGGTCATATACTCGGTGAGCCGTCGCGCACCCGCCCTGGCCCGCAAGATCATCCGCGGCGTGGCCGTCGGCCGGTTGCAGGACGAGGCGTACGTCGACGAACACTTCCGGCCGCTCTACAACCCCTGGGAACAGCGGTTGACCCTCGCCCCGGACGGTGACTTCTACGACGTGATCGCGCAGAAGAAGGCGTCGGTGATCACCGGCACGCTCGACCGCTTCGTCGGCGAGGGCGTGCGGCTGGCCGACGGCACCATCGTCGAGGCCGACATCATCGTCTCCGCGACCGGCCTGTCGATGCGGGCGCTGGGCGGGATGGCGCTGTCGATCGACGGCCGGCACGTGGACGTCGGGTCCGCCGTCACCTACCGGGCGGCGATGATCTCCGGCGTCCCGAACCTGGCCTTCGTATTCGGCTACACCAACTCGTCGTGGACGCTGCGCTCCGACCTCTCGGCCCGCCTCGTCGTCCGGCTGCTCCGCTACATGGACAAGTTCGGGTACGACGCCGCGACCCCGGAACCGGACGAGGACGAGACCGACCTGCGCCCGTTCATCGACGACCTCAGCTCGGGCTACATCCAGCGCGGCATCGCCCAGTTCCCGCGGCAGGGCCGCCGGAAGCCGTGGCAGGTGCGGCAGAACTACCTGCTCGACCTCGTCGAGGCGTTACCGGGGAACGTCTCGCGGCGGATGCGCTTCACCCGGCGGTCGCGCAGTGCGGTTCCGACACCCACCACGGTGGGTGCGCCGCACCAGGCTGCGTGAGGTCGGGTCAGCCTGCGGTCGCTGCGGCGGCTTCCGAGGGAGTGCCGAGGCGGGTGAACGGGCGCGCCTGCTCCAGCTCGTAGGCGAGCTCCAGCAGGGTCCGCTCACCGCCGCGAGGCCCCATCACGTGGACGCCGACGGGCCGGCCGTCCGGCGTTCGGCCGGTCGGCACGGAGATGGCGGGACTGCCGCTGACGTTGTTCACCGGCGTGAAGGCGACGTGGGCCACCAGCCGGTCGAGCAACTCCTCGAAAGGCACCGTCGGCGACAGGTAGCCCAGCCGAGGAGTCGTCCCCGCGGTCACCGGCGTGAGCACCGCATCGAAGCCGGCGAGCGCTTCTTCGTAGACGACCGAGCTCCGTCGCAGCCGAGCGACGGCTCCGACGATGTCGCGGCGGTGGGCCCGGAAGTGTCCCGCGAGCCCGCGGGTCAAGCCGTCGAGCCGGGAGCGGTCGAGCCCGGGCAGCAACCGGTGGCCCAGCCCGGCCATCGCTGCGGCGAGCGCCGACCAGTAGAGCGTGAAGTCGTCGGCGAACGCGGCGTCGACGGGGACCGCCATCTCCCGCACGTCGTGCCCCAGCTCGGTGAGCAACGCAGCGGTCTCGCACACCGCGGCGCGTGTCGCGTCGTCGGTAGGGGTGCCGGTCACCGAGTCGAGCACCAGCCCGATCCGGAGCCGCCGCGTGCTCGGCCCCTCGACGAGGCCGATCGCTGGCAGCCCGCGTACCCGGCGCTCGATGTGCGCGAGCAGATGCGCGGTGTCGCGGACGCTGCGGGAGACGACACCTTCGCCGACGATGTTCACCGGCAGGACGTGTTCGAGGACCGCCGCCGGCATGCGTCCTCGCGTGCATTTGAGCCCGACGAGACCGCACGCCGCGGCCGGGATGCGGATCGAGCCACCGCCGTCGTTGGCGTGCGCGAAGGGAACGGCACCGGCCGCGACGAGTCCGGCCGACCCGCCCGACGAGGCGCCGGTCGAGTAGTCCGGGTCCCACGGGTTGCGGGCCGGCGGTTCGGTTGCGAACTCCGTGCTCGCGTTGAAGCCGAACTCCGGCAACCGGCTCTTGCCGAGTACGACGGCACCGCTGCGGCGTAGCGCGGTGGTGATGGCGGCATCGTGCGATGCCGGCTTCGGGTGCAGGCCCTCGGAGCCGTGCCGGGAGGGAAGGCCGACGACGTCGGTGTTGTCCTTGACGAACGTCGGCACCCCCGAGAAGGGCCCCGCCACGACACCCGCCTCGACGGCACCCTCGTCGAGCACGGCGACGAGGTTCAGCTCGGCGTCGACCACCGTTGCCCGACGCAGCGCCGACTCGATGACCTCCCGGCGGCTGATCTGCCGGTCGCGGATCAGCGCGGCGGTGGCCAGGCCGTCGAGGCCACCCAGTTCGTCGTCGAACGCGTGCACCTGCGCTGCCACCTGATCTCCCCTGCCGTCGACGGCTCCCTGTCGCCGACGGTCAGCATGGCAGGAGCCGCGGGCGCAGCGATCAGGTGTTCTGCTCGATATAGGCCTCGGGGTCCTTGTCCTCCCCGGAGAGACCCTTGGCCGACTCGTGCTCCTCGTGGAAGGCGAGCCACTGCACCCCGAGCTCGTCGAGGGCGGCCTGGTCGGTCTTCTCCTTCAACTCGGGGAGCACGTCGCGCTCCTCCTCGTCGAGGTGATGCTCGTTCGACTCCTGGCAGGCACGGACGGCATCCCACCAGGCGTCGGTGCCGACCTCGTGGTCCGCCACCGCGTGAGCCGTGTCGCGGATGTCGTTGTGGTCGCGGATGGCGTCGTCGGTGTCGGCGTGGTCGTCATCGCCGACGCGCAGCAGCTTGGGGTAGAGCATCGACTCCTCGGCGCTCGCGTGAACCTCGAGCCGGTCGGCGAGCTCCTGCCATTCCTTCGCGAGGGCGTCGGTGCCCTGGATCGATTCCAGCGACGAGAAGGTACGGCGGATGGCCTGGTGCTCCTGGAGCACCAGGGCGACGATGTCGAGATCACTCATGCCCTGGCTCCTGCCCTGGCCCGGTCGGTTGACGCCGCGAAGAGACCAACCGCTCGCCCAGCGCGGGCCGGTGAGGATGTTCGTGGATGTTCTCAGGGTGCGTGGCGGTCCGCGTTCGCATGGATGGCGTCCCGGACGTAGACGGCCAGCCCGGGTGCCAACGCCTCGTAGGTCGCCGTGAACCGCGCGTCGGCGACGTACAGGTCCCCCAGGCTCCGGTGCATCGCGTACGAGACGTTGTAGAACCGGCGACTGATGTGCTGCCGGTGCTGCTCGGCGGCAGTCATCGCCACCTCGGACGTCGCGGGTTCGCCTTCGGCCTGGGCCGCCGCGAACGCCGCGTTGACGCCTTCGGCCTCGGCTTTGATCTGCGCCCAGTCCGCCTTGCTGTAGGTCGCGGTCCGACGCGAGGACTCCCGCCACTCGTCGGTGTTCCCCCAGCGCTGCTCGGCCTCCGCGGCGTAGGCCTCGTCGAAGGCGTCGCCGAACAGGTCTCGCTGCTCTTCGGGTGTCAGCTGGTCTCCAGTCATCTCTGCCTCCAGAGCTCGATCGATGGCTGCCACGAGCTCCCCCAGCTCGTCCAGCCGGGACAGGACCGCGGCCCGCTGCCGGCGCAGGTGGTCCGCCACGTCGGCCGGTGCGCCGTCCAGCAGGCGGGCGATGTCACCGAGGGCCAGCCCCAGCCGCCGGTAGACCACCACGTGGCGCAGCCGGGTCAGGTCATGCTCGTCGTAGAGCCGGTAGCCGGACGGCGAGCGGCCCGACGGGCGGACGAGGCCGATCTCGTCGTAGTGGTGCAGCGTGCGTACCGTCACGCCGAAGTCCTCGGCCACCTGGCCGACGGTCAGGCGTGTCGACGGCGTGGCGGTCATGGGACCACCCTGCTACCTCACGCCGCGGCAGGGTCAAGCGCTGGGAGGCGCACATGTCCGACAACCCGCGCCCCGTCGCGGTCATCGGCGGTGGAACGCTCGGGCGTCGCATCGCGCTGATGTTCTGCACGGGCGGAGACGTGCGCCTCGTCGACCCCGCGGCCGAACAGCGGGAGGCGGCGGCGGAGTACGTCGCCCGGGAACTGCCCCGGCTCACCGACGCCGCGCCTGGACGATTGACGGTGTACGAACAGATCACCGATGGGGTCGCCGACGCCTGGCTCGTCCTCGAGTGCGTGCCGGAACGCCTCGACGTGAAGCGTGCCGTGTTCACCGAGCTGGACGGCCTGGCTCCGGCCGACGCGATCCTGGCCACCAACTCGTCGTCCTATCCGAGCAGCAACCTGGTCGAGGCCATCTCGAACCCGGAGCGGCTGGTCAACCTGCACTTCTACATGCCGCCGGCGCGGCGGGCGGTCGAGGTCATGTCCTGCGGGCAGACCGACCCGGCCGTGCTCGATCGGCTGATGGCGTACCTGCCCACGGTCGGGCTCGACCCGTTCCTCGTGCGCCAGGAGAGCGTCGGCTTCATCTACAACCGCATCTGGGCGGCCATCAAGCGGGAGGCGCTCGCCGTCGTGGAGGAGGGCGTCGCCACACCCGAGGAGGTCGACCGGATCTACGCCGCCAACGAGCGCGGTGTCGGTCCGTTCGCCCGGATGGACGGCGTGGGGCTCGACGTCGTCCTGGACATCGAGGAGCACTACGCCGCCGTCCGTCCGAACCTACCCGAAGGCCCGCGCCGACTGCTCCGGCGCCTGATCGGCGACGGCCGACTCGGACGGAAGTCCGGCCGCGGCTTCTACGACTACGGCGTCGGCTGACGGCGTCGGCTGACGACTGCCTTCAGCGCGGGGCGCGCCCGGCGGGCGGTCCGGTGTCGCCCTTGACCGCGTCCTTGAGGTCGTCGGCGTCGGCGGTCACGCCGGAGAGCACATCGC
>JAVEDQ010000487.1 GCA_030840885.1 Frankiaceae bacterium | reverse complement strand
CTCCCGCAGGAACGTCGTCGTTCGGCTTCATCCGCTTCAAACAACTCATTGAAGAGGTCCTTGGTCGCGACGTCGACTTGATTGACTACGGCGGGCTCAAGCCGAGGCTGGATGACGACATACGCCGCGAAGCGCTTCCGGTGTGATGGACCGCAAGGCAGCCAAAGAGCTGCTTCACATGCAGAGCTGGCTCGAACGCGTCGACGAAATCGTGGAACGGGGGAGGGATCCCTACCTCACCGACGACCTCCTCCAGGAGGCTGGCGACTCCCTGATGATGAAGCTCGGCGAGGCAGCGAACCGCATCTTAGAACTCGGCGTGCTTGCTCCTGATGGCGTCGACTGGGCACTTGCCGTAGCGAACCGGAACTTCATCATCCACCAGTACGACGAGATCAACCGCGCGATCACGTGGCAGACCCTCTCGGTCGACTTGCCCGAGTGGAGGGCCTCGCTTGCGACCCTGTTTCGAGCCGCCAGCCTCGCGCTCGAGGCCGAGTCGGCAGACGACACCGGCTAACGCTGCCCAGGTGCAGGCCCTTGGCCTTCAAACCCTGGGTCACCACCCCTAGCGCCCACCCACTGAGCTTCCTCAAGCTTGTCGAGGTAGGGACCGGTACCAGGCAAGGGCGGAGTTTCGATTACTCTCCCGCGGAGCCGACGCCGACGCTGATCGGGGCGGGTGCGGGCGGCGGCGTCGTCGTCGTTGGTGTTTGCTCGCTGCCGGCACGCTCGGGCAGGAAGGAGAGCCAGGCAGGGAGCCACCACGTGCGGTCGCCGAGCACGGACAGCACCGACGGCAGCAGGACAGCGCGGACGACGGTGGCGTCGAGGAGGATAGCGACCGCGAGACCAGCCCCGAGCTGCTTGAAGGTGGTCATGGACAGCGTCGCGAACACCGAGAAGACCACCACCATGATCACGGCCGCGCTCGTGACGACGCCGGCCGAGATCTTCAGTCCGTGCGCGACCGCTTCTTTCGTGGACAAGCCGCGGTCGTGGGCCTCTTGGATTCGCGACACCACGAAGACGTGGTAGTCCATCGAGAGGCCGAACAAGATGACGAACGAGAACAAGGGGATCCATGACTCGATGGCTCCGACACCGCGTGCTCCGACGAGGCCGGCACCCCACCCGTGCTGGAAGACCGCGACCATCACGCCGAACGCCGCCGCCATCGAGAGCACGTTCATCGCCACCGACACCACCGCGATCGTCACGGAGCGGAAGGCGACCAGCATGACCAGGAAGGCCAGCACAAGAACGAAGGCGATCACCGGCAGGATCGCCGATCTCAGCTGAGCGTTGAAGTCCTGAGAGGAGGCGAGGTCTCCGCCGACGTAGGCCTGCGCCCCGGGAACGCTGCCCAACGTCGCTGGGACGATGACATCCCGAAGCGTGTCCAGCGCCCTGATTGACATGGCGTCGGAACCGTTGCCCGCGAGCGGCACGGAGAGCTGGATGAGGTTCGAGCCAGGGTGCATCGTGATCGCGATCGGCTCCCGTACGAGGCCGGTGGCGAGGGCGCGCGTTTTGAACTCCGCCACCGCCGCGTTCACGACGTCGCTGTGCACATCGGGTGCCGTGACCACGACGTCTGCCGGGGTCGGCCCTCCGGGGAATGCCGTCGTGATGCGGTGGTAGCTCTGCATGATGCTCGCGTCGGCCGGTAGCAGCTGATCGAGACTCAATTGTTCGGTGCGGATGCCGATCGCAGGCGCGGCGAGGACGAGGAGAAAGGCGAGGGCAGCCATTGCCGAGACGCCCGGGTGCTTCAAGACCCGGTTGAGGATCGCCCCCCAGGCCTTGCCGCCGCCGCTACCTGGATGCCGCATCCGGGCCAGCCCCCGAACGCGACCGAAGACGACGCGGACACCGAGCAAGGACAGCAAGGCCGGCAACACCGTCACGCAGCCGACGACGGCAACGAGGACAACGAGGATCGCCGCGGTCGCGAAACCCTCGAAGAGCAGCATGCCGGACAAGAACATTCCCGACATCGCGACGACAACCGTCAGCCCCGACACGAGCACCGCGCGTCCCGACGTCGCCGCGGCGATCCGTAACGCAGTCTCTGGGTCCCTTCCGCGTGCCCGCTCTTCCCGTTCGCGGCGCAGGTAGAACATGCAGTAGTCGATTCCGACTGCCAGCCCGATGAGCAGCATCACCGAACTCGCTGAGCTGTCGACGTGCATCAGATGGCTGATCACGGCCAGGAGGCCGTTGGCCGCGAGGAACGACGTCAAGGCGAGCCCCACCGGGAGCACGGCTGCCAGGAAGGCGCCGAATGCAACGAGCAGGATACCGAGTGCCAGGGGTACTGCGGTCCACTCCGCGCGCTGGAAGTCCTTGCCGATGGTGTTGTTGAACCATTGGTTCGCCGAGCCGTCCCCGAACTCGTCGATGCGTACCGCCGGATGAGCCTGGCGCGTGGCGGCGGCAGCGTTCTCGATGGGCTGGACCCGGTCCGCCGCAGTCGTCGGGTCCCCAGTCATCGACACACGCACGAGCACCGAGTGCCGGTCCGCGGACACCAGCCCGTTGGTGTACGGGTCCACCGCCGAGGTGACGACTTCGGAGGCTCGCAACCGGGTGATGAGGTCGGCCACCGCGGCCCGCGCGGATGGGGAAGTGACGGAGGTGGAGCTGCTCACCAGGAGCATCTCTCCGGCCGGTGTGCGCAAACCTGCGCCTTGCAGGATCTGGATCGCCCGTGCCGAGTCACCCGCCGCGTACTGGTCCGCGGTCATCTGCCGCTGCCCCACAGCGCTGCCGATCGAGACCGCCGCCACGACGAAGATGAGCCAGCCGATGATGGCGGCGACGCGGTGCCGCACGCTCCAACCACCCACGGCAGCCGCGATGTTGCGCTTGTCGACCATGAGGCACCCCTTCGTAGCGGCCAGAAACGCCAATGCTTGCCCGTGCCGGCCTCGCCGGGCAGAGCCCGGAGCCCTCCTCGAAGGGGACCTAAGTCCCGACCTGCCCGGGCGATGCACGCGGCAACATGGTTTTCCGGACGAGGAGGGCGGCCGTGAGCGCGAAGGCAGGGGCCGTTGCGCCAGCGGTTGTCCACGTACCGGCCACTGGTGCACGGGCCGGTACGCGGGTCGAAGGTCCTGGCACCTCGGGCCCCTTGTGCTCTGTTCAGGCGCGCCGGGCCTTGCAACCATGACCGTCCTGTAGCAGATCCGCCAGAGTTCGGGAAGTGAGCACCATGAGAGCAGCCGTCGTCACCGCATTCAATCAACCGCTGGAAGTGCTGGAGCGGGACATGCCGAGACCCGGACCGGGTCAGGTACTCGTGCGCATGGAGGCGTGCGGTCTTTGCCACACCGACATTCATGCCGTCCACGGCGACTGGCCCGTGCGTCCGGGGCTGCCCTTTGTGCCCGGTCATGAAGGCATCGGGATCGTCGAGGAACGCGGCGACGACGTTCGTACTCCGCGCGTGGGGGACCGCGTGGCCATCCCCTGGTTGGGGTTCGCGTGCGGC
>JAVEDQ010000474.1 GCA_030840885.1 Frankiaceae bacterium | reverse complement strand
CGGCTCGGGGCGCAGAAGGCCATCGCCATCTACTTCCCGGGCGTCGAGTTCCTCAGCGAGGTCGCCGTCGCGCTGCTGCTCGGCGTGGGGGCCAGCCGGGTCCGCGAGGGCAGCCTGACCACCGGCGCCCTGATCGCGTTCCTGCTCTACGTCGACCTGTTCTTCGGGCCCGTCCAGCAGCTGTCGCAGGTCTTCGACGGCTACCAGCAGGCCGCCGTCGGCCTGCGGCGGATCCGGGAACTGCTCCGCACCCCCACCACGACCCCGCCGCCGGCGCACCCGCTGCCGATCGCCGGCATCCGCGGCGACGTGGCGCTGGCTGACGTGAGCTTCCGCTACGCCGACGACGCCCCACCGGCCCTGCGCGACGTGGCGCTGTCCCTGCGGCCGGGCCAGTCCGTCGCGCTGGTCGGCGAGACCGGTGCCGGCAAGTCGTCGGTGCTGAAGCTGCTCGCGCGCTTCTACGACCCGACCGCCGGCGCGGTGTGCATCGACGGCGACGACCTGCGCGAGCTGGACCTGACCGCGTTCCGCTCCCACCTCGGCTACGTGCCGCAGGAGGCCTACCTGTTCGAGGGGCCGGTCCGCGACGCGATCGCCTACGGCCGTCCGGACGCGACTGACGCCGAGGTCGAGGCAGCCGCCCGCCGCGTCGGTGCCCACGACGCGATCGCGAAGCTGCCCGGCGGCTACCGGCACCCGGTCGGCGAGCGCGGCCGCGGCCTGTCCGCCGGCCAGCGACAGCTTCTCGCCCTGGCCCGAGCCGAGCTCGTCGAGCCCGACCTGCTGCTGCTCGACGAGGCCACCGCCTCGCTGGACCTCGCGACCGAGGCCGCGGTGACCCGAGCGAGCGCCCGGCTGGCCGCGCGCCGGACGACGGTGGTGATCGCCCACCGGCTGCAGACCGCGGCGCGCAGCGAGCGGGTCATCGTCCTCGAGCACGGTCGTGTCGTGGAGGACGGCTCCCACGAGGCCCTGCTCGCCGCGGGCGGTGCCTACGCCCGGCTCTGGGATGCCTACGGCGCCGCCGGCATCACCGCCTGACCGGAGACCCCGGCTTGACCGGGACCCTCAGCGCGGCGCGCTGTTGCGACGCGGGTCACACTGGTCCCGTGAGCGATCAGCACAGCAACGACTCCGGGACGTCGACGACCTTCCGCCTCGCCGACGTCCTCCGCGAGCAGGCCCGGCTGCGGCCGGACGCCGTGATGCTCCGCAGCGGCGGACGTTCCGACACCTGGGCCGAGCTCGACAACCGCTCCAACCAGCTCGCCGCCGCCCTGACCGACGCGGGCGTCACCGTCGGCTCCCGGGTCGCGATCATCGATAAGAACGGGCCGGAGTTCTGGGAGCTGCTGTTCGCGACGGCGAAGCTCGGGGCGGTTCTGGTGTCGGTGAACTGGCGGCTCTCCCCCGCCGAGATGGCCGGCATCTGTCGGGACGCCGGCGCCGTCGTGCTGGTCGTGGGGCCGGAGTTCGTCGCCGCGGTGGAGGAGCACGAGGCGTCGTTGACCGAGGTCCGGCAGCTCGTCGCCGTCTCCGGATCCGTCGGAACGCACGACCGGTGGCCGTCCTACGCCGAGTGGAGCCGACGCGACGGCGCGACCGACCCCCGCGTCGAGCTCGCCGCCGACGACGTCGCGATCCAGCTCTACACCTCGGGGACCACCGGGCTCCCCAAGGGCGTGATGCTCACCCACGCCAACCTCTCCGCCCTGCTGCCCGACGACACCAACCACACCGGCGGCGAAGCGGTCGGGGCCGCCAGCTGGGAGATGGACGCCGACTCGGTCGTGCTCGCGACCATGCCGCTGTTCCACATCGCCGGGTGCGGGTGGGCGCTCGCCGGCATGGCCCGGGGAGCGGAGACGGTCCTCGAGCGCGAGTTCGACCCGGCCCGGACCCTCGACCTGCTCTCCGGCGGCGTCACGCACGCCTTTCTCGTGCCGGTGATGTTGCAGGTGCTGACGACCTTGACGACTCAGCCGGGTGCAGCCGGGCGGGACTACGGGCGCCTGCGGTACGTCGTCTACGGCGCCTCGCCGGTGACCGAGCCCGTGCTGCGCCGGGCGCTGGAGACCTTCCCGTCCACCCGCTTCTGCCAGGTCTACGGCCTCACCGAGACCACGGGTGCCATCACCCAGCTCGAGCACGCCGACCACGACCCCGGCGGCCCCCGCGCCCACCTGCTGCGCAGCGCGGGCAAGCCGTACCCCTACGTCGAGCTGAAGATCGTCGAGCCCGGTGGCGAGGCCGCCCTGCCCCCCGGCCAGGTCGGTGAGGTGTGGACGCGCTCGGCGCAGAACGCCGCCGGCTACTGGGACAAGCCCGGCGACACCGCCGCAGCCTTCCCACCCGGCGGCTGGTTCCGTTCCGGGGACGCGGGTTACCTCGACGAGGAGGGCTACCTGTTCCTCACCGACCGCATCAAAGACATGATCGTCTCGGGCGGCGAGAACATCTACCCCATCGAGGTCGAGAACGTCCTCGCGGGCCATCCCGCCGTCGTCGAGTCGGCCGTCATCGGTGTCCCCTCCGAGCAGTGGGGTGAGACGGTGAAGGCCGTCGTCGTCCGCCACCCGGAGGCGACCGCGACGGCCGAGGAGCTCATCGCGCACTGCCGGGCCCGCATCGCTCACTTCAAGTGCCCGACCTCGGTCGATTTCGTCGACGTCCTCCCTCGCAACCCGAGCGGGAAGCTGCTCAAGCGCGAGCTGCGCGAGCCGTACTGGGCCGACCAGGACCGCGCCATCTCCTGACCTGCCGCCGCGCAGCAGGCCGAATTCCCGACGGGCGATCTCGACTGCTCCGTGCGCTCAAGCACGTGGTCGTGCGTGCCGACCCCTGAACGGTCAGGACGGATCGTGGCCCAGCGCCGCCGATCCGCGCGAACCGGGCGGGATCGGCGGGTCGGATGCTCAGCAAGCCGTCGGGGGCGCAGCTCCGTCGCTGGCTTGCCGTCGCCGGTACCGTGCTCGGCCTCCTCGCACCGATGCTCGCCGCCGGCTGCACGGCAAAGCCCCAGCGGCTGCTCATCTACGGCGACTCGATCGCCCTGGAGTCACAGCGGCAGCTGCAGAGTCGAGGGCTCGAGGTCCGCGCCTTCGGCGGAACCGCGCTCTGCGACTGGCTCCCCGACATGCGCCGCACGGCGGCGACGGGCACGGTCACCACCGTCTACCTGGAATTCGTCGGCAACCACTTCACGCCCTGCGCGAGCTCGCGCTCCACCGTCGACGCCTACCGTGACGACGCCCGGGAGGCGGTCGCCCTCTGGCACGACGCCGGCGCCCGCGTGGTCTGGATCCGGGCCCCGCAGCCGCGCGTCGACGTGGGCGTCGCCCCACGCGCACCGGCTCCCAACGCGCTCACCGCAGCCGCCGCCACTTCCGCGGTGTCGACCCCTTCCCCGCAGCACGACGGCCCCTTGCTCACCGCGGCACTGCAGGCCATCGCGACGGCGGAGATCGCAACGAACTTCGACCAGGTCCAGGCTGCGGCCGAGACCGCTGGGTCGGACGCCGTCGTCGACACGAGCCCGCTCATCGCCCCTGGCCGGACCTTCTCCCGCTACGTGCCCTGCCTGCCTCACGAGGCGTGCGGGGTGATGGCCCCGCCGGGTTACAACGCCGCTCGGGCACCCGACGGACTGCACCTGTGCCCGACCGCGACCCATGC
>JAVEDQ010000450.1 GCA_030840885.1 Frankiaceae bacterium | reverse complement strand
ACCCCGCTGTACGGCGAGGTGGCCTACTCCGCCCCCGCGACGACCAGCGCGATCGACATCCACTACACGCAGCTCGGCGCACCGCTGCTCGGCCTGCCCCTCGGTCCCGAACACCCGGCCACCGGTGGGCGGGCCGTCAGCTACGAGGCCGGCACCATCTTCTGGTCAGCAGCCACCGGCGCCCATGAGATGCACGGCGCGATCGGCGGCCACTACGCAGCCGTCCCCGGCCTCGCCAACGCGCTGGGCCTGCCGACCACCGACGAACTCGGCACCCCCGACGACATCGGCCGCTTCAACCACCTCGCCTACGGCTCCATCTACTGGACCCCGGGGACCGGCGCCCGTGCGGTGCAGGGTGCCATCCGGGCCAGGTGGGCCTCCCTCGGCTGGGAACGCGGCCGCCTGGGCTACCCGACCACCGACGAGTACTCCACCGCGGCAGGACGAGCCAGCACCTTTCAACACGGCACCATCAGCTGGAACGCGCGCACCGGAGCGACCACCGTCACCTACCGGTAGCCGCCCACCCGCCCGCATCAGCCGAGCCCGTGCCTTCGGCCCGGCCATCTCCGGTGCGGCTTTCGGTCAGCGGTCACCCGCGGAGGCGCAGACGCCGGCGAACCGAAGTACGAGCACCAACGTCGGGTCGGAACCGGGCACCCGCACAACCGGGCTGTGCGGATAACCCGACTACGCCACCGACTAACGCCACCGACAACGCGGACCGGACGCGTGGGCGGTCCTCGATGGATTGCCCGCACATATGTGCCGTTCGCGGACGCCTCGACGCGCCCTGGCGAGCCTGCCCGAGCACGACGGTCAGCACCGAGGTCGCCGTACCGCTGGGCCGGAGCTGCCCCGGCGACCAGCTTGACCGTCGGACCGGTTGGGTCTCGGCCGCAGCTGGGAGGGCGGCCGGCACCGCTCGCTCGGGGGCGCCGTGCTTCCGCGGGCTCCGGAGGCAGCCACCGCGCCGGCCACCGCCAGCAGCAGGAGGATCGCTGCGGGTCCCGGCTGTGAGCACGGCCAGCATCAGCTTCCACGCGAACTCGAGAAGCTCGACGGCCACCCTGCCCGACGCCCAGCACCTGCTGGTGGACGTTTCCGAGCCCCAGCGTCAGAGTCGAGAAGTTTCAGGCACCCGGCTGGACGTGGATCAAGGTTGTGATGGCCGACGGCCCACTGCCGATGACGACTGTGTGTGTTCCCGGGGTCAGCGGGTGCAGCTGCGCGACCCAGCCGTCCCCGACCGATAGTCCGGTAGTGCCGGCCGGTAGGCCGAAGAGGTTGTCCGCGGGCAGGGTGATGTGCAGCGGACCCGTGGTGGTCTCGGTCAGCGGAACGGTTCTCCCATCGAGGGTGACCGGCGGCGCGGACTTGTCGGCGGCGCGGGCGCAGTTCCGAAGCTCGGCCTCGGTCGTGCCGTTGCCTTCGAAAGTGCTGCACTCGACGGTGTTGCCGATCTCGAACAGCTTGGTGCCCGGCTTGACCGTGCATTCAGGGACGCCACTTGGGCCGAGCGGAGCCAGCGCGCCGCCGAGGTTCCAGCAGCCGGTCGCGGGGTCGCCGGAGCCGAACGCATTCTGCGGTGTCGGCGTCTCGAGCACGGTGGTCCACAGCTGGCCGAGGGTGTTGGACAGCTGATTCGGCGGGGCGGCGCTGGCCGGCGCGGCCAGCGCACCCACGCCGAGCAGGGCGAGGGGGACGAGGGAAAGCAGGCGCTTCTTCACGGGCATCTCCGGTAGCGGACGGAAACATCTACAGGTTGGCAACGTAACGACGCGCTCGGCGACGCCGCCGGGTGTTGGGCAAGCGTTGCGGCCGCGTGCATCCCGGCCACACGGGACATTCAGGCCAGGGGTCTGGGGAGCCCGGCTCTCCCGGACTTGAGGCCGCAGCCCCGCGGTCGCCTTGAAACTCCCGCCGCCGCCGAACAGCTGGTAGCCCGAGGTCAGCGTCGCCGGTCGTGACGTTTCCGTTCTTCTTGCGAGCCGGCATCGTCCAGGGGCTCGATCCAGGGCGACTACTCTGCGGCCTGGATCGCGTCCTCGACCGACACGCCGTGCTTCAGGGCGCTTCGGTGGACCCTCACGCAGCGAAGTGAGCCAGCGCCGCTCGGATCGCCTCGGACCTGCTCATGTCCTTCCTGGCTGCTGCACCGTCGAGAGCGTCAAGCTCCTTGGCAGTCAGCCGGACGGCCACGACCTGCATCGGTTCAGCCCCACGCCTGGGGCGACCGCGCCCCCGACGCTCGAGGACGGCGACGTCGTACCCCGCTTCGGCCTCGTCGGCCCACTGCTGGAGCTGCTTCTCGCTCACCACCCACATATCGTAAGACGAAAATCAACGTGGTTCCAGAGCTATGCGCGTTCGCCTGATCAGCCCAGCGGTAGGACCTCGTCGCCAACCCGGATGCGACCGGGTTCGGCGACGAAGGCGATCGCCCCGAGCGTGAGCTTGTCGCGGCCGCGGCGGACGGCCAGCGTCCTCAGGCCGCCCCAGTCGCGTTCGCCGGTCTCCGGGTCGTGCTCGATGACCAAGCAGCGACCCAACGGGTGCGAGATGTCGATGACGGCGTCACCGATCTTGACCTGCCGGCCCGCCCATGTTTCCTCGGCGTGGGCGTCGCAGCCGTCGACCGTCAGCAGCATGCGGTAGCGGTTCGCGTCGTCGTCCGGGGTCTCGACCTCGCGGATCGACGCGCGGCTGACGACCGAGACCGGCCCCTCGTCCGGGCCGATCCCGGGGCCGTCGGTGACCAGGACGCGGACCGGCTGACCGCTGAAAGCGGTCAGCGCGTCGGCGACGTCGCCGGGAAGCAGTCGGCCGTGGCGCTCGCGGCGAAACAGGGTTGTGCTGGCGGGTTCCGAGGCGTCGGCGAGGGATGAGCACGCGGTGGAGGAGTCGGGGAAGGTCACCGTCAGTCGACCGGCGGCCAGGTCGAGCGCCGGCGTCAGGCGCACGAAGTCGGGCCGCTGGCGGACGGTGATGACCAAGCCCTCCGCGTCGAGCAGCAGGATCCGCCGGTCCTCGGCGACGCCGTCCGGACCGAGCGTGATCTCGTCGAGCGAGAGCGTGGCGAGACCCTTCACCGGCGCGATGCGCAGTTGCGCGACGTGCGTCATTCCTCCATCGTGCGTCAGCGGGCGATTTGGCTTCAGCCGATCAGAGCGGCCACCCGCCCCTGCAGGAAGCGGACCTCGGGAGCCGACGGCGCACTCGCGAGCGCCGCCCGGTAGGCGGCCACGGCGTCGTCGGTCCGGCCGAGCCGGCGCAGCATGTCGGCCCGGGCGACGTGGAGGCCGAGTGGCGGCATGGGCGGAAGCGTGTCGAGCAGTGCCAGACCGGCCTCGGGTCCGTGCACCTCACCAACGGCCACGGCGCGGTTGACGTCGACCGCAGGCGACGGCGCGACCTCGGCGAGCAGCCCGTAGAGGCGCAGCACCTCGTGCCAATCCGTGCCGCCGGGCGCCACGTGGGCGGCGGCGACAGCCGCCTCCAGCTGGTAGCGATCGGCGAGGCCGTCGGAGCGGCGGAGGCTCTCGTCGAGCAGCGCGAGTCCTTCGGCGATCTCGTCGGAGTGCCAGCGGGAGCGGTCCTGGTCGGCCAGCAGGACGAGCTCCCCGTCGGCGTCGAGCCGGGCATCCCGCCGGGCGGCGGTCAAAAGCATCAGTGCCAGCAGCCCGAGCAGCGTCGCCTCGCCGGGCATCAGGTCCGCCAGGAGCCGGGCGAGCCGGATTGCCTCGGCGCACAGGTCGACCCGCACGAGCTCGGATCCTGGGGCGCCGGCATAGCCCGCCGTGAACACCAGATGCACGACGGCAGCCACCGCGGTCAGCCGGGCGGGCAGCTCCGCGTCCGGCGGTACGCGGTAGGGGATGCCGGCTCGAGCGATCTTCTGCCGCGTCCGGACCAGCCGCTTCGCGACGGCGTCCTCGCTCGCCATGAGCACCCGCGCGATGTCAGGGACGGAGAGCCCGCAGACGGTCCGCAGCGTGAGGGCGACCCGCGCCTCGAACCCGAGCGCCGGATGGCAGCAGGTGAAGACGAGGCGGAGCAGGTCGTCGTCGACGGCGCTCGGCTCCGGCGGACCGTCGTCGCGCAGCTGCTCGGCCAGGCCCATCGCCGCCTCCTCCTTGCTCGTGCGGTTCTGTTCGCGACGGAGGACGTCGAGTGCCTTGCGGCGGGCGACCGTCAGCAGCCAGGCCCGGGGCGCGTCCGGGAGCCCGCTGCGGGGCCAGGTCTGCAGGGCCGTCAGGACGGCTTCCTGCACGGCGTCCTCGGCGAGGGTGAGGTCACCGAGGGTGCGGGTCAGGACGGCCACCACACGGCCGCCCTCGATCCGCACCACCTCGGCGAGCTGCGCCGATACCTCCTGCATCCGCTCGGTCAGGCGTTGCTGGTGTGCATCGGGATGACCGGGCGCAGCTCGACGCCGCCCGGGCCCCAGGCGCCGGGGATGCGTGCCGCCAGGGCGGTCGCCTCGTCGAGGTCGGCGGCCTCCAGCAGGAAGAAGCCACCGAGCACCTCCTTGGTCTCGGCGTAGGGGCCGTCGCTGGTGACGACGTCACCGCCGCGGCCACCGCGGACCCGCACGGTGGTCGCCGTCGAGGTCGGGTAGAGCGCGGCACCGCCGCGGATGGCGGCGGCGTTCTCGGCCCCGAACTCGGCGTAGAGCTTCGTCTCCTCGGACTGGCGGTCGGTCGTCCGGTCCAGGTCCTCGACGTAAATGAGTGCGGCGTACTGCGGCATGGTTCCTCCTGGGTTCGCGGGCCCCGGCGGGGCTCGCACGGTGTTGCTGATGCTGGGGAGACGAACAGCATCACGCTCCGAGGACACCCGTGGACAAAGAATCTGCCTGGCGGGCGCGGGAACCGGCACCAGCTCTGCATCGTCGTGCAGGAGAGACGGCACGTCAGGTGACCCAGACCACACGGTGGGTAGGACACCTATCAGCGAAGATCCAACTGTTCGGAGAGCTGATGCAGAGCACGATGCAGGACACCCCGCTGAGCATGGCCATGTTGCTGCGCCACGGGCTCGACACCTACGCCGACAGCAAGGTCGTCACCTGGCTCGGCGAGAGCGGTCGCACCTCCACCTACGCCGAGGTCGGCGAGACGGCGGCGCGGCTGGCCAACGCCCTGCGCCGGCTGGGCGTGGGTCCGGGCGAGCGCGCCGGCACCTTCCAGTGGAACAACGCCGAGCACCTCGCGGCCTATCTCGGCATCCCCGCGTCGGGCTCCGTGCTGCACACCTTGAACATCCGGCTGTTCCCGGAGCAGCTGGCGTACACGGCGAACCACGCCGAGGACAAGGTCCTCATCTGCGACGCCTCGATCGTCCCGGTGCTGGCCAAGGTGCTGCAGGAGATGAAGACCGTCGAGCACGTGCTCGTCGTCGGCGGCGACGCCGACGTCCGCGAGCAGCTCGCCGGCGGATCGGCGCAGATCCACGACTTCCACGAGGTGGTCGACGCCGAGGAGCCGACCTTCGCCTGGGACGACAAGCTCGACGAGCGCAGCGGCGCCTCGATGTGTTACACGAGCGGCACCACCGGCAACCCGAAGGGTGTCGTCTACAGCCACCGCTCGCTGTTCCTGCACGCGATGGCCGGCTGCATGGGCTCGGCGTTCGGCATCTCCGACCGCGACCGGCTGCTCGCGATCGTCCCGATGTTCCACGCCAGCGGCTGGGGCATGCCGTTCCAGGGCTGGCTCGCCGGTGCCGACCTGCTGATGCCCGACCGCTTCCTGCAGGCCGAGCCGCTCGCGAAGCTCATCGAGCAGGAGAAGCCGACCTTCTCCGCCGCCGTCCCGACGGTGTTCAACGACCTGCTCCGCTACGTCGACGAGCACAAGACCGACGTCTCCAGCCTCCGCACCGTCGTCTGCGGCGGTGCCGCCGTACCGCTGTCGCTGATGAAGGCCTGGCACGAGCGGCACAACATCACGCTGATCCAGGCGTGGGGGATGACCGAGACCTCACCGCTCGCCGCCATCGCCCACCCGCCGGCCGACGCCGCCCTCGACGACTGGAACTGGCGCTCCAAGACCGGCCGGATCTTCCCGGCCGTCGAGTGCCGCGTCGTCAGCGAGGACGGGGTCATCCAGCCCAACGACGGTCAGGCGGTCGGCGAGTTCGAGGTCCGGGGCCCGTGGGTGACGGCGTCGTACTACCAGGGTGACGACCCGTCGAAGTTCTCCGACGACGGCTGGCTGCGCACCGGTGACGTCGGGTTCCTCGACGCCAAGGGGTTCATGCAGATCAGCGACCGATCCAAGGACGTCATCAAGTCCGGTGGCGAGTGGATCTCCTCGGTCGACCTCGAGAACGCGCTGATGGGGCACCCCGACGTGATGGAGGCCGCGGTCGTCGCGGTTCCCGACGAGCGGTGGTCCGAGCGGCCGCTGGCGAGCGTCGTCGTCCGGCAGGGCGCGACCGTGACCGCCGACGAGCTGCGCGAGTTCCTCGGTAGCTCGGTCGCGAAGTGGCAGCTCCCGGAGCGGTGGGCGTTCATCGAGTCGGTGCCGAAGACCTCGGTCGGCAAGTTCGACAAGAAGGTCATCCGCGCGCGATACGCCGAGGGCGAGCTCGAGGTAGTCGAGCTCGAGTCGAAGCTGAAGTAGCCCCGCACTCCGTCGAGTCGTGGAGATCTTGCAGGTGAACCACCAGGTCAGCCGCACAAGATCTCCACGGCTCGTTCAGGAGGTGGTGGTCACCGGGATGTCGAGGTAACCGCGCAGCGTCAGGCTGTTGCGGCGCTCGAGCGGCCCGTCCACGGTGAGATCGGGGTAGCGGGCGTAGAGCGCGGGCAGGGCGATCTGCGCTTCGAGTCGCGCGAGGGGCGCGCCGAGGCAGAAGTGGATGCCGCCGCCGAACGACAGCGGCGCGACGCCGGTGCGGGTCAGGTCGAGTCGGTCGGGGTCGTCGAAGCGGGCCGGGTCGTGGTTGCCTGCCCCGAGATAGGCGATGACGCGAGTGCCCGCTGCGATCGGACATCCGGCGAGCTCGGTGTCGGCCATCGCGTTGCGGCCGGTCAGCTGCACGGGGGAGTCGAAGCGGAGCAGCTCCTCGGTCATCTCCGCGATGCGTTCCGGCTGCCCGACGAACAGCTCGCGCTGCTCCGGATTGCGGTCCAGCGCGACGACGCTGTTGCCGAGCAGATGCGTCGTCGTCTCGAAGCCGGCGCTGAACAGCAGCCCCGCCATCGTCAGCAGTTCGTCGTCACTGAGCTTGTCAGCGGGGCTGAGGCCCGCCTCGCCGTCCAGGCCGACGAGCGCGCTCATCAGGTCGTCGGCAGGGAGCCGTCGGCGTTCGTCGGCGAGCTCGGCCAGGTAGGTGCGCACTTCGGTGGCCGCGCCGTTGGCTCGGTCGAGGACGTCGGGGGTGAAGGCGTCGAGGATGAGCGTCCAGTCCCGCACCAGGGTCTGGAACTGGCGCCGATCCTCCGGCGGGATGCCCAGCAGTTCACCGATCACGCCGATGGGCAGCGGGAAGGCGAAGTTGTCGACGAAGTTGCCGTGGGAGGGCATGGCGTCGAGGCAGTCGGCCGTCAGCCGTTCCACCGCAGGCCGCAGCGAGGCGACCCGGCGGGCCGTGAAGGCCGAGCTGATGG
The DNA here is from genome assembly GCA_030840885.1 of Frankiaceae bacterium. Lineage (GTDB taxonomy): Bacteria > Actinomycetota > Actinomycetes > Frankiales > Frankiaceae > JAVEDQ01. Next base: position 1,407 of record JAVEDQ010000450.1, on the reverse strand, counting down.
CGCGGCGCAACCGGGTGTGCACCGGCGGGTCCTGCAACAGCATGCTGGTGCCGAGGGCGGCGAGCGCCGGCTGGTCGTCGGCGTCGATGGTGGCGGCGATCGCGGCCGTGCCGTGCGCGAAATCGGGATGACGCAACAGCGCGTGGCCGTCGGCGTACCGGGTGAGCACGACGGCGCCGTCCTCGGCCCGCGCCAGCGGCGCCAGCTCACGGATCTCGCGGTAGCGGGGGTAGGGATCGTCCCGGCCGACCGGGGAGGCGAGCTCCGCGAGCAGGACGTCGACGCGGGGGTCGCGGACGATCGGGGTCATCGGCTCAGCATGCACCGGTCGGTCATCCGGTCGGCAGCTTCCGAGCCAGCAGACCGAGGAAGGCATCCCAATGACGCTGCTCGGCAGCAGTGTCGTACACGGCCATGTCGCTCATCGTGAACCCGTGCGAAGCCCCGGTGTAGACCTCGGAAGTGTAGGTCACCCCGGCCTCGTCCAGCGCCTGCTCGAGGCGTGCAACCTGCTCGGGCGGCATCGAGGCGTCGTTGTCGGCGTGCGCCGCGTAGACCTCGGCACGGATGCGGGACGCGCCCTGGTGCGCGCCGGCCGGGTCGTCGGGTGCGAGGTTGCCGCCGTGGAAGCTCGCCGCCGCGACGACCCGGTCGGGGTACTGCGCCGCTGCCCGCAGCGACATCGCGCCGCCCATGCAGTAGCCCGTCGTCGCGATCGGTCCGGCGGCGACATCCGACTGGGCGTCCAGGAAGTCCAGATAGGCGGTGGTGTCCTGGGCGAGGCGCTCCGGGGTCAGCGCCTGCATCAGCGGCCGCAGCTCACCCATGACGGACGCGCGCTCCTCGGACTGCAGTCGGTTGACCAGGTCCGGCACCACCGGGGCGCGCCCGGCGCGGAAGAAGACGTTCGGGACGAGAACGGCGTAACCCTGCGCCGCGATGCGGTCAGCCATCTCCTCCAACCGGGGACGCACGCCGATGGCGTCCATGAAGATGAGGACGGCGGGGTGCGGCCCGCCGTCGGCGGGACGGGTGAAGTAGGCGTCGGCGGGCCCGTCCGGGGTCGGTAGGTCGACGGTGTCCCGACGGAGGGTGTCCTGAGGCATGCCCGGAACGCTACGCAGCAGCAGCGGCTTTCCGGGTTGCCGCCGTACCGTCCCCGCAGCCTTATCGTCGCCGGCAGCCATATCGTTCCAGCGTGACGTTGTTCGACGAGGGCGAGGGCCTGCACGACGCCGCGTCGGGGGCACCGCTGGCGGCTCGGCTCCGTCCGCGCAGCGTCGACGAGGTGATCGGGCAGCGTGCGCTGCTGGGTGAAGGCGGTCCGCTGCGACGCCTCGCCGAACAGGGCGCGACGCAGTCGGTGATGCTGGTCGGGCCGCCGGGGGCCGGCAAGACGACCATCGC
>JAVEDQ010000464.1 GCA_030840885.1 Frankiaceae bacterium | reverse complement strand
CGGCGACACCCCCGCGAAGGCCCGCCGAGCCTGAAGCAGATCGAGTGCCGACCCGTCCGACCTCTCCGCCGTCCGGGACCGGTAGTCCAACGCGGCATTGGTGTGGGACTAGCTCGCCGCTCCTGCTGAAGCAAGCGACCCGGCCCTGCCTCGACGTCGCCTCAAGAGGCGCGCTGCGCAACCCGGCCGTCCTCGGCGAGCGCCCCGACCAACTCGGCCCGTGCCCGCGCCACGCGAGACCGGATGGTGCCCGTGGCACAGTCGCAGACCGCCGCGGCTTCCTCGTAGGAGAAGCCGAGCACCTGCGTCAGCACGAACGCCGAGCGCCGGTCCTCGGCCAGACCGGCCACGAGGACCTCGACGGCGGTGAGGCCGGCGTGATCGCTGAGCGCTTCCGGAGCGTGCGACTCGAGTTCGGTCTGGAGCCGCGACCTGCGCTGGCGCCGAGCGATCTCGTCCGCGGCGACACGACGAGCGATGGTGAGCAACCAGGAGATCGCCGAGCCGTCCCCTCGGAAGGAGCGCAACGTGCGGAAGGCACGCAGGTAGGTCTCCTGCGTGAGGTCGTCGGCCGCGGCCGGGTCGACGAGGTGGGCGCAGAACCGCCACACCTGCTGCTGCGTCGCGCGTACCAGCAGGCTAACGGCTGCTTGATCGCCGGCTCGGGCCGCGAGGGCCAATTCCGTTGCCGCGTCCGTACTCATCATCCGGCTCCCCCTGTGCTGCTACTGGGACGAGCCTCGCTTGGGGACCTTCGGCGGTCCTTAGGAAGAACTCGGGTTGCAGGTCAGGTCCATTCCGAGGCGCGGAAACAGACCGCAGGCCCGGCGAAGGAGCTCAGCGGCTACCGCTGCCGACGAGGTGCTCGGGCTCCTTGGCCGAGGCGGTCTGGCCCGCCTGACGGCGCCGGCCGAGGGCAGCGCCCCCAGTAGTCCGCCGAGGGCGCCGAGGGCCACCCCGGCGAGGCCGAGGCCGGTGGCTCACCGGGCCGTCGTCGCTCTGGATGGGCTTCAAGGAAAGCGGATTCTGCGGGCACCGCCCGTTGGCGGGTGTTCGACCGATAAGTCCGTCGCCGGCAGCGGGAAGTTCCCGGTGATTCTCGCAAGTTCTCCACGCGCGACAGAAGGCAGCGCTGCGGTGGACGCCAATCCGCGGGAACGAATCTGGTACCGAGCCGGACTTCCTGAACATGCGATGCGACGAGGCCCAAGAGGTCATTTCAGCGCGGCTCGACGGCGAGCCGATTGCAGATGCGTTGCTGGACAACCACCTACGGTCCTGTGAGGACTGCTCCCGCTGGGCGCTCGACGCACACCAGGTCACCCGGCGCTTCCGGTTGTTGCCGGCGCCGCAGAGCCCGGACCTCTCCGACCGGATCGTCGCCGCGTTCCACGCCGACACCCGCTGGCGCGCCACCACCGACATCGCACCGGCCCTGGGTTTGGCCTACCTGGTCGCAGGGCGGCAGCCGTTCCGTGCCGGCGGGCTGCTGCCCTTCGCGGGGATTCTCGCCGGCCTGCTGGCGCTGACGGCCGGTGCGGACCTGCTCGCGGGCCGGACCAGCCTGGCGGACGAGGCCCCGCACCTGCTCCCCCTGGCCGGTGTACTGCTTCTCTGGCGGCTGGTAGGGAGCTCGCGCCCCCGCTCGCCCTCGGGGACGTCACAACCGCCGCGCATCCCGGCAGCACGACCGAGCCCGGTCCGGCGGCCGACCGCCTCGCGGCATCCTCGTCGGCTCCTCGCAGTCGTGGTGGGCACCCTGATCACCGTGCCGCTGCTGGCGGGTCCGGCCTCGGCGCACGCCTCGCTGCGATCGAGCAACCCCGGGTCCGGCGCTGTCCTGCAGCGTTCGGCCGACGCCGTCACGCTGCAGTTCGACGAGCCCGTCACCCTGCTCCCGAACGGCGTCCGAGTTCTGGACAGCAGCGGTCAGCGGGTCGACCGCGGAAACGCCGCCCATGACGGGAGCAGCTCCCACGTCCAGATCGGGCTGCGTCCCAACCTGTCGCGCGGCAGCTACCTCGTCGACTGGCGCGTGACGTCGGCGGACTCCCACCCGATCGGCGGCGGTTTCGCCTTCGCCATCGGCGCGCCCGGAGCCCTCGCCTCCTCGACGGGCGGCACCGGCGGGGACCCCACCGTGGGGCTGCTGCTCGGCCTGGGCCGGCTACTGACGTTCGTGGGCCTGGCCTTGCTGGTCGGCGGCACCGCCTTCACCTTCCTCTGCTGGCCGGCGGGACGCACCCACCGTGGGATGCGCCGCGTGATCATCGGCAGTGCCGCGACTATTGCCGCAGCTGCCCTGGCCGGTCTGGTCCTGCAAGGCTCATATGCCACCGGCCTCTCGCTCGTCGACGGCCTGGACGCCAAGCTGTTGCGAACGACGTTGGACAGCCCGTACGGGACCGCCGTCCTGCTGCGGCTGGCGCTACTCGCACTGGGGACCGGCTGGCTGGCCCTGCTGTTCCGCGCGGGTGCAGGTCGGGTGAGCCGGGCGCGACGCGCTGCCGGGGGGCTGCTGGGTCTGGGCCTGCTCGCCACCCTCCCGCTCGGCGGCCACGCCAACACCGGCTCGCATCGAGCGCTGGCGCTGCTGGCCGACACCGGCCACCTGGCCAGCATGTCGCTGTGGCTGGGCGGGCTCGCCGTGCTGTCCGTCCTCATTCTGCGGCGCAACGTCGCCTCCGACCTGACCGACGTCGTGGCTCGTTTCTCCCGGGTCGCCTTCTGTTCCGTTCTCGTGCTGGTGGCAACCGGGGTTCTGGCCTCGCTGCGTGAGGTCGGCTCGGCGGATGCCCTGTTCAATACCGACTACGGCAAGCTCCTGGCGATCAAACTCGAACTCGTATTGGTGATCCTTGCCATCGCGTCGTTTTCCCGGAGCTGGGTGCGTCGCGTTACCTCGGCCCGCCGCGCCAGCCCGGACGTCGGCGAACAGGCTGTCGCCGACGAGCGTGAACTGGTCCTCACCGGTGTCGGCATCACCGGACCCGCCGCAGCCAGAGGGGCTGCCGGACCTGCGGGCACGACGACTCGCGCCTCGATTCCCGCACCCCGCGCCGCCAAGCGTGTCACCTCCGGAGCGAAGCGGCAGGGACCAGGACCGACGGACCTACGTGCCCTGCGCCGCAGCGTGTTGGCCGAGACCGTGGTGGCGGTGGTCATCCTCGCCGTGACCGCGGTGCTGGTCGTCACCAAGCCCGCCAAGACCGTGGCCGTTTCTGCCCCGACGCTCAACTCTGCGGAGACCCGGGTAGCGGCCGGTCCCGTGACGGTCGTGGTCGAAACCGCGTCGCACGCGGTTGGTCAGTTGACCATCCGGGCGAGCACCTACAACGCCGGCGGCGTGAGTCTGGGCGTGCCCGAAGTGACCGGCTCGCTGCGGCTGGCCGAGCAGAACCTCGGGCCGGTACCGCTGCGGTTCATCGGCGAGGGTCCGGGGCACTTCGCCGCGGTCAAGGTGAACGCCCCGCTGCCAGGCACCTGGACACTGACGCTGTCGGTCCGCGTCGACGACTTCAACGCCTATAGCGCGCAGGTGCCGATCCACGTGGGCTGACGGAGGGGCGACCGCAGCGGGTCACAGGCTGTGCCGGGCGACCCACAATGCGGCCTGGGTGCGGTCGGTGGCGCCGATGCGCTGGAAGGCGCTCGTCAGGTGTGCCTTGACCGTCCGCTCCGTGATCCCGAGGTGCCGCGCGATCTGCTTGTTCGCAAGTCCTCGCGCGACGAGCCGCAGGACCTCTCTCTCCCGGTCGGTGAGGCCCGCACCGGGTTCGGGGCGTCCGTGTTGGGTGAGCAAGGTCCGCGCGACCCGCCCGTCAAGTGGAGATTCGCCTGCAGCGGCGCTGCGGACCGCGGCCACGACGGCTTCGGGAGCGGCGTCCTTCAACAGGTAACCCACGGCCCCAGCCTGTACTGAGTCGAAGATCAGCTCCTGGTCCGGGGAGGAGGTGAGGATGACGACCTGCACTCCGGGTTGTTGCTGCAGCAGCAACCGGGTCGCCTCGACCCCGCCGATCCCCGGCATGCTGAGATCCATGAGCACGACGTCGGGTTGGCTCTTCGCGGCGACTTCGAGAGCCTCGGCCCCGTCGCCTGCCGTGCCGACCACGTCGATACCGACGTGAGCGTTCAGGAGTGACTTCAAGCTGTCACGAAGCAGTTGGTGATCGTCGACCAGCAGCACTCGGATCATGCGGAATCCTCGATCGGCACGAAGAGGCGGACTGTGGTGCCACCCCCCGCTGAGGAGTCGAGCGTGAGTTCACCTCCAGCCCGCACGACCCGGTCCCGCAGGAGCGCCAGACCGAGGTGACCGTCCGCCGGGCCGTTGCCGGGGTCACGTGGATTGAAGCCCCGCCCGTCGTCGGCCACGACGAGCTCGATTATGTCGGCGACCCGCCGCAGCGTCAGGGTCACATTGGACGCCCCGGCATGCGCGACGATGTTCCGGAGCGACTCGGCGGCGACCTGGCAGACCAACTCCGAGATCGGCCGGGGCGCCTGCACGTCCTTCGCCAGGTCGAGGCGCACGTCGACGTCCTTGCCCGCGAGTTGCGCGGACAGCGCCGTCAGTGCGAACAGAAGGCCCTCGTTCTGCCGCCCTGTCTCAGACTGATCCGTCTTCGTGCGGGGATCAGGGTCGGCCGAGGCCATCATCTGGACCACCGCGGCGTCCAGAGCCGGCCTGACGATCGTGGTCGCTCCGACCGGTCGCCGACTCGTCGCCTGCGGGTGACCACGGGAGTCGTGAGCACCGCCGGCGGCTGAGCGGGAACGGCATCAGAACTCCCACCGGCAGCGACGCGACCGACGACGCGGAGGCCTACAGCCGCTGGGAGGAGTGTAGAAGGGGGGGTCGTGCGCGCATGCCATAAGCGGTCCATGAGGGCCTCCGGCTCGTGAACCTGACACCCTCAAATCTCTCTCATCGGAAGGGCAGTCCGCTATGGGATCTCGGTACTACGACCATCGTCTAGTACCGAGCCCTCGGGCCTTCGCCGATGCTTCAGGCGACGTCAGATCGCTTCGAGATGCTCACCGGGATCGGCCACGTCCGACCACGGCCAGGGGTCGCCCACCGCCTGCACCGGCAGCAACTTCGTGATGCCGGACAGCTCCAAGGAGCGCATCACCCGTCGAGGCACCTGGCACAGCCTCAGGTCGCGGTCCAGCTCGAGTCGACGCTTGACACCGACGAGCACGGATAGGCCGGCGGAGTCGAGGAAGGAAACCTCACCCAGGTCGACCAACAGGACCGTGGCCTCAGCCGCCACCGCCTCCTCCAGCGCCTGTCGGAACTCGAGCTCGCTCGAGCGATCGAGTTCGCCGCGGGCGCGGACCATCACCCATGCGGGATCGCTGGGTGTCGAAGGCACATGCAGCGAGAAATTCCGCACCGGCGCAACCTTTCATTCGGATTCCGGATCTGCTCTTCTATCGGTCCCGCAGCGAGCTGCCTCGATCGTCGGCTCGATGCTCGCAACGGTCTCCATCGCTGACAAGGTCAGCACGCTACGGATCAGAGCGTCGGGCGGAACGACGAGGATCATCTGCTGCTGCCGTTCCCGGAGTTGCCTAGCTATCCTGAACAACATCCCGACGCCGGTGCTGTCGACGTAGCCCAGCTTGGAGAGGTCGACGATCAGGACGAGAGCCCGATTCTCCACGATCGCCATGATTTCTTCGGCGATCTCACGGACATTGCTCAGGTCGAGCTCGCCGCGGAGTTCGACCTCCGGGCGCAGGGAGTCGCTACGTATGGTGATGTCGCTCAGCCGTGCACCTCCAGCTCGGGCGTGCGGCTCTTGTCCCCTCGCGCCTCGCGCAGACGACGACACAGAACAACCTCCGTCCCTCCATCGGCCGACCTCCGCCGGACGGAATCCATCAAGCCTTCCATGAGTATTTGACCGCGGCCTCTGTCGAGTCCCCGCGGCTCGCGCCACTGACCCCAGTCCCGCACGCCGACGCGGACCGTCGAGTCCTCGAACCGGCAGCCGACGTGGAAGGTCGCCGGGCCCGGCCCGTAGGCGTGTTCGACGGCGTTCGTGGCGGCCTCGGACACCGACACCAGTATCTCGTAGCTCTCTTCTGCCGTGGCGCCAACCTCGTTGAGCCATCGGGTGAGTGCGCGACGCAGCTTCAGCAGAGAGGGAGCTTCAGCCGGGAAATCCATCTCGAACCGGTCGCCGAGCGTCGACGCCGCTGCCACGGCGAGCAGCGCGACGTCGTCGTGCGGGTCGTCCTCGAGCAGGGTCGACAGGATCCGCTCGCAGAGGTCGTCCAGATCACCGGATGCTCGTGCCGACCCGAGCAAGCGCTCGAGCCCGACGTCGATGGACTCCCATTTCCTCTCCACGAGCCCGTCCGTGTACAGCAGCACGACGTCGTCGGGTTCCAAGGTGCGGGTGACTTCGCCGAACCTCGTCTCCCGCACGGCCCCGATGGGAGGTCGTGTCGGCACCGAGAGGAACCAGGCCGTCGTACCGGTACAGATGAGCGGTGGCTGATGGCCGGCGCTGGAGACCGAGAACGTGCATGCCACGGGATCGAGAACGGCGTAGACCACGGTGGCCATCTCGCCGATGTCCTGCTGGTGAGCGAAGGTGTTCAGTCGTCCCAGCACGTCAGCCGGCGGTAGGCCCTCGGCGGCGTAGGCGCGCAGCGCGTTCCGGAACTGTCCCATCATCGAAGCCGCCCGGAAGTCATGGCCGACGACGTCTCCCATGACCAACCCGACCTGCCCACCAGGCAGCGAGATGACGTCGTACCAGTCGCCGCCCACCTCTGCTCCGCGTCCGGCGGGTCGATAGCGTGCCGCCAGCTCTACTCCCACGACTTTCGGGAGGCGGTCCGGCAGCAGCCCGTGCTGGAGGGTTTCGGCCGCGTCCCGTTGCTGGGAGATCATTCGCGAGTACGCGCGTCCGAGGCGCCAGAGCATGTACGTGAGCAGGAGAAACCCGAACGACGCGAGCAGCGAGGCGCCGATGATGCGCGCTTGGATCCGGTGCTCCTCGGTCGTCGCGCGAGCGTGGGCACGCGACGAGTCGGCAGCGAGCTGCACGGTGATCGCGTTCTGCTGCGTGTCGAGCAACCGGAAGTCTCGCAGGAACGGCGCGACGGCGGCGCGCGCACCGACGACGTCCCGTTCGCTCTGCCGGGCGATGCGCTCGGCCTGCGCGACGTAGGACTCCTGCAGCGGCGCGACGCGTGTGAGCAGGTCCCGGACCTCGGGCGAGAGCAGCGCGCTGCGGACGCGTTGCAGATTGACGCGGAATTTCAGCGCGTCCGCGGCCGTCTCGGCGACCGATCCCGGGCTTCTGAGGGAGCCGGTCGAGACGGCTTCCAGGACATCGCCGCGCAGGGTGTCGTGCGCCTGATCGGCGTCCTGGAAGTAACGCTGCGCAGTGGTGCTCGTGGCTATGCGGTCGTAGCTGCGGTCGACCTGGCGCAGGCCGGTCAGGGTCGTGTAGACGACCACCAGGTTGATGAGGACGCCGAGCAGACCGAGCGCGGCGAGTGTGTTGCCCGCATTTCGGGTTCGCCCTCGGCGCAGGTTCATTGGAAGATTGTCCCGACCGACGACGGTCGGGACCACCGGACTCGAAAATTTCGAGTCCGTATCCGGAAAGTTACACTGCCTGCCAACTTGCGGTGAGTGCAAGTAAACCCGTCTTTCCTCGTTCTGGTCGACCTCTTCTTCTCGGTCACTTAACGTGAGGCCTAGCGGGTCGAGCCCGGGGGGGAGTTGCTTGTGCGAATTGCGATCTTCGGCGGCCTTGTAGTTGCCGTCGAGGGAAGGACCTACGGGCCTCGCGACTTCTCCGGCCTCAAGCCGAAGCAGGTCTTGGAGATACTCACGGTCGAACGCGAACACACCGTTTCGAAGACCCGGCTCGCTCAGTTCCTCTGGGGCGATGCGATGCCCCGGAACTACCTCGCGACGTTGGAAAGTTACGTTTCGGTCCTTCGGCAAACGCTCCAGCCGGGTGTCCGCGCCAAGGAGTCCGTCATCCTGACCGAGCACGGCGGCTACCGCCTCGACACCGAACGGGTCGCCGTCGATCTCGATGAATTCGACGCCTCGATCAGCTCCGCCGCCGGCGCCGCGCCGCACATCGCCCTGTCGAGGCTGAACGACGCCCTGCGGCTGGCCCGGGGGCCGGTGCTCGAAGACGAGATGTACGCGGAATGGACGACCGACATCCGCTCGGCCTACGAACAGCGGCTCGTCCAGACGCTGATCGACGCCGGTCGTCTCTCGCTGCTCACCGGTGACTCGGTGGCAGCGGTCAACCTGGCCGAGAAAGCTGTGACTCTGAACGCCCTGGCCGAGCCCGCCTATCAGGTGCTCATGACGGCCTACTACGCGACGTGGCGGCAGGACGACGCCCTCGCCGCCTACTCGCGGTGCCAGCGGTTGCTCGGCGAGGAGCTCGGGGTCGACCCGCTGAACGAGACCGTCGCCCTGCACCTCGCGATTCTTCGGCACGAAGACGTCGCTGTGCTGCTGCCCGGTGCGCACGCACAGGAACGAGGCAGCGCGAAACGGCCCGACGCCGGGCAACTGCCCCTCCTGGGCAGGTCCCGGGAACTCACCCGGTTGACGACGACCGCCGAGTCAGCGCTGGCCGGGAAGTTCAGCATCCTCCTGGTGACCGGAGAGCCCGGTATCGGCAAGACACGGCTGATCGAGGCAGTGAGCGCTCAACTGTCCGCGCCCGTGGCGAGCAACCGTTGCTCCGACCTGGAGTCCGGGCTCCCCTACCTGGCGATCTCACTGACCCTGCGCACGGTTCTTGGCAGCGGGGGCGACGGGGACATGCCCGTGCTGGACGATCTCCTCCGCCGGGCGGAGGCCGCACAGCCGTTCGACGAGTTCGCCAGGATGCGCGTCATGGAGCAGCTCGCGAGGCTCATCGACACGGTCGGACAACTCGTGCTGGTCCTGGACGACGTCCAGTGGGCCGATCCGGAGACGATCGCGGTGCTGAAGTACCTCCGGCGGCGCTGCGCAACCGCTCCGGTGGCCGTTCTGCTGGCCTGCGACCGGACCGGCCTCCAGCAGGACGGGCTCCGCAATCTGAGTCCTGACCTGCGGGTCGATCTCGGCGCCCTCCGGGAGGAGGACGTCGCCGAGCTGGGCGAGTCCATCTATTCGGTCACCGGCGGTCATCCGCTCTTCCTCGCGGACTGGGTCGAGGCTCGCGAGCAGGGACTCCAGGACACCTTCAGCCCTCACGTGCGGGACCGGGTCGTCACCCAGTGCTGGGACCTCGGGCCGCAGGCCTATCGGTTGGCGACGGTTGCGACCGTGTTGACACAACCGTTCGCAGCGGGGCCGCTGGCGACGCTCGTCGACGCCCGCGTCGACGACATCGCCGACGAACTCGACCGTCTGATCACGCAGGGGCTGCTCAAGGCCGCAGCCGACGGATTCTCGTTCCGCCATCCGGCCGTGCGCGAGATCCTCCTCGAGACGCTCTCTCCGGCCCGACGGTTCCTGCTGCAACAGAAGGCGGCGGCGACAGAGGCGAGCCCGCGTCGGCGGGCCACCGACCGTCTCCGTTGGGCGCCGGACGAGGCGGACAGCCGCACCAGCCCTCGGATGTCGTTCTACCCGTCGCTCTCCCACCCCTGAACGCCCACCGCTAAACGCCCACTCCTGAACGCAGGCCATCCCGACTCGGTCTACGTCCCCAGGGCAGGGGCAACCGGGCAATTGCCCCCGGAAAATTCTTGCCCTCGCCAAGCCTCAGTTCGGTACTAACCGGCCGGGCGGCCACGCCCGGAAAACGATGTGCCCGGAAATCGCCTTCAGCGGCACCGGCCCGAAGGAGCGTGAGTCGATCGACTCACCGCGGTTGTCCCCCATCAGGAAAACGGTCCCTGACGGCACACGCGCGGGCCCGAAGTACAGACCATCGACCAGTCGGTAGTCGACCGCGGGCTCACGTACCGGTTGACCATTTACTTGGAGGACGGCGTCCTGGATCTCCACCACGTCGCCGGC
>JAVEDQ010000461.1 GCA_030840885.1 Frankiaceae bacterium | reverse complement strand
AAGGTGTGCCAGGTACGGCCCGCAAGGGCTGCGCGGACGTGGCTCAGCTGGTAGAGCATCACCTTGCCAAGGTGAGGGTCGCGGGTTCGAATCCCGTCGTCCGCTCGGAGAACGAGGCTCGGTGCCGAGCAGGTCTGTCTCAGCCCGGCGGAGTGGCCGAGTGGTTTAGGCAAGGGCCTGCAAAGCCCTGTACGCGGGTTCGATTCCCGCCTCCGCCTCAGCGGGACCGCTCCCCAGCGGCTCCCTCGCAAGACCCGGTACGACGCCTACGCACAGCTAGGGCGATTAGCTCAGGGGGAGAGCGCTTCCCTGACACGGAAGAGGTCATAGGTTCAAATCCTATATCGCCCACAGCAACGAACGGCCCCTGACCAGCGGAAACGCTAACCAGGGGCCGTTTGCGTTCTGCGCTGGGCCTCGGCTCCCGCGTCATGCATGCCCTTCGGGGAAACGAGTTCCCATGACCGATGACTACGATCTGCAGCGCTTCGTCGACGCGCAGGACCGCGACGGGACCTACCGGCAGGCCCTCTCCGAACTGCGCGCCGGCCGCAAGCACAGCCACTGGATGTGGTTCGTGTTCCCGCAGATCGCCGGCCTCGGCCATAGCGCGACTGCCCAGCGCTACGCCGTGTCCGGGGAAGCCGAGGCGAACGCCTACCTCGATCACCCCGTGCTCGGCGCCCGTCTGCGCGAGTGCAGCCAAGCTCTGCTGGACACTGGCGAGACCGACCCCGTCGCGGTCCTTGGTGGGATCGACGCGCAGAAGCTGCGGTCGTCGATGACGCTGTTTTCCTCCGTCGCACCGCATGACCCGGTCTTCGGAGCGGTTCTCGACCGCTTCTTCGACGGATCACCCGACGACGCGACGACCCAACGGCTCAGTCGGTCCCGACAGTGAAGCGGAAGCGGTCGCGTTTGGTGTGGAGCTCCCACAGCCGCTCGGCCAGCGCCTGCGGGTCCTTGTCGGGGTCCCCCGCTTCGATCTTGCCGGGGATGATCAGCTGCGAGACCTGGATGCCCTGCTCGCCGAGGACCTCGTTCAGCAGCTGCGCGTAGGCGGCCTGGCCGGCGAAGGCGACGGACGTGCCGGTGACGTTGCGCCCCGGCGTGGTGGCCGAACCCCCGTTGACGAACAGGATCGTGCCGCGGTTCTCACCGAGGAACCGCATGCCCGGCACGACCTGGTGCACCGCGGCGACCGGTCCGTAGATCGAGAACTCGACCGGGCCGACCAGGTCGGCGGGCATCGTCTCGAGCACGGGACGCATGAAGTCCTTCTGCGGCAGCGGGCTGTACTGCAGCACCTCGATCGGACCGAGGGCCTCGGTCGCCTGCTCGAGCGCCGACGCGATCGAGGTCGGGCTCCGCACGTCGGCGACGAACCCGCGGGCGTACACGCCGTCCTTGCCCAATTCGTCGGCAAGCGCGTCCAGGCGCCCCTGGTTACGGGAGATCAGGGCGACGCTGAAGCCCTCCGCCCCGAAGCGTCGGGCCACAGCAGCGCCGAGTCCGGATCCTGCACCGATGATCGCGAGAGTCGTCATGGTGGTTGCAAGTCACCCCGGCAACGAACTATGCCGAGCGCCGAGGCGAAGGAGGACGGCAGGCAGGATGAGCGCATGCGCTCGCGTCGCCTTCCCACCCTCCTAATCGTCGCCGCGGCCAGCACGACGCTCGTTGCGTGCGGTGGGTCCGGTGGCAAGGGCGACGCCCCGGCGCCCGCGCCGACCGGAGCCACCGCAGCGCCGGGCACGGCGGCCAAGCTGATCCTCGTCACCAACGACGACGGGGTTGCCGCGCCCGGGATCGACGCGCTCGCGCGACGTCTCACCGCCCTGCCTGGCGTCACCGTTCGTGTGGTGGCCCCGTCGGGCAACCGCAGCGGCAGCGGGGGCCAGACCACTCCGGGGACGCTGGTCAGTCGACCGGCCAAGACCAGTTCCGGCCTCGACGCCACCGCCGTGGACGGCTTCCCCGCCGACACGGTTCGCGTGGCGCTCGACGACCTGAAGCTGCAGCCGGCGTTCGTCGTCTCCGGGGCGAACGAGGGACAGAACGTCGGCCCGATCGCCGCCATCTCCGGCACGGTCGGCGCCGCCCGTGCGGCCGCCCAACGGGGCATCCCCGCACTGGCCGTGAGCACTGGACGGCCGAGCAGCGGCAACCGCTACGACTTCGACGTGGCCGCCGACCTCGCGGCCCGTCAGGTCGAGAAGACCCTGCCCGGCGCCGGCGCCGCCACCCCGGACACCGCCACGATCGGGAACCTCAACGTGCCGAGCTGCCCCACGGGTCAGGTGCGCAGTCTGCAGGAGCTCCCGGCTTCGACGAAGCCCGACGCCAGGGCCCTGGAGGCGAGCAACTGCACCTCGACCGCTCCCCCGTCGGACGAGATCACGTCGTTCCTGGACGGCTTCGCGGTACTGACGCGGATCCCGGCCCGGGCCTGACCGCACAAGCCTGACCGCACCGCCGCCCGGTCCGGCTAGGTGAGCTACGGCGCCGAGAGCGGCGGTGGCAACCGTCCGGCCCGCTCGTCCGCGCTGAGCTGCCGGTACTGCTGGAAGTACAGGATGGCGGCGTACCAGTAGAGCACCGTGCCCCAGATGACGAAGGCCCAGGCGACGGGTCGGCAGGCCGTGGCGAACCAGGTGTCACCGGTCGTGGCGAGCAGGAACGGGAACGCGTAGAGCAGGTTGAACGTGGCCGCCTTGCCCAGGAAGTGCACAGGGAGGGCGTTGCCGAAGCCCATGCGCCGGAGCCCGGGGACGGTGGTCAGCAACGCCAAGTCGCGCAGCACCAGGATCAGCAGCAGCCACCACGGCACGATCCCGCGGATGGTGAGCGCAATCAGCGTGCTGGCGATGTAGAGCCGGTCGGCGAGCGGATCGAGCAGTGCACCGAGCGCGCTCGTCTGGTTGAGCATCCGGGCGAGCTTGCCGTCGAGGTAGTCCGTCGCCCCGCCGACCATCAGGATGATCAGGGCCCACCCGTCGGCTTCCGGGCCGAGGACGAGATAGAGGAAGACCGGGACACCGAGCAGGCGCAGCGTCGAGAGGGCGTTCGGAATCGTCCACAGACGATCGCTCGCGATCTCCTTGGCCGACGGCAGCTCGCTCACCCGCGGAACGCTAGTCGATCCAGCTACCCGCGAGCGACCTCGCCGGGCCGACGAACGGACTGCGACCGAGTATCGGGTCAGTCCCCCGGGGTCAGCGCTCGGAGTCGCCCTCGGTGAAGCGACGGAAGGGGGCACGCCGCTCCGGCTCCCCCGCTTCGACGCGGGTGAGGTCGACCAGACGACGCCGGTCCTGCCTCGGATCCGCGGCCTCGCGACTGGCGTCACCGGCCTCGCGACCTGCGTCACCGGCCTCGCGGTCGGCAGGGTCACCTTCGGGGCGGGGTGCGGTCACGGGACAATCATCGACCATCCACGGCGAACCTTCACCCGCCGCGGGCGCCCGGTTGGGCCCAATTGCTGAGGATCAGCCGAAGCGGCCGGTGATGTAGTCCTCGGTGCGCTTCTCGGTCGGGTTGGTGAAGATCTTGGCCGTCTTGTCCATCTCCACGAGGCGGCCCGGCTTGCCGACGCCGTCGAGGTTGAAGAAGCCGGTGCGGTCGCTCACTCGCGACGCCTGCTGCATGTTGTGAGTGACGATGACGATCGTGTACTGGTCCTTCAGCTCGCCGATGAGGTCCTCGATGGCCAGCGTCGAGATCGGGTCGAGCGCCGAGCAGGGCTCGTCCATGAGCAGGACCTGCGGCTCGACCGCGATGGCCCGGGCGATGCACAGCCTCTGCTGCTGACCACCGGACAGACTGGCGCCCGGCTTGTTGAGCCGACCGTCGACCTCCTTCCACAGCCCTGCGCCACGCAGCGATCGCTCGACGGCCTCGTCGAGGGTCGACTTCTTGCGGGTGCCGTTGAGCTTGAGCCCGGAGGCGACGTTGTCGTAGATCGACATCGTCGGGAAGGGGTTGGCGCGCTGGAAGACCATGCCGATGGTGCGACGGACGGTCACCGGGTCGACGCCGGGCCCATAGATGTCGTCGTCGTCGAGCAGGATCCTCCCGCCGACGCGGGCTCCCGGCGTCACCTCGTGCATCCGGTTGATCGACCGCAGCACGGTCGACTTGCCGCAGCCCGAGGGCCCGATGAACGCCGTGACCGACTTCGGTTCGATGACCAGCGAGACGCCGTTCACCGCTTCGAAGGATCCGTAGAAGCAGGAGAGGTTCTCGAGCTCGATGCGCTTTGCCATGATCAGCTCCGGGCCAGACTGTTGCGACG
>JAVEDQ010000421.1 GCA_030840885.1 Frankiaceae bacterium | reverse complement strand
CACGACGTGCAGCGCTTGACCAACCGCGGGCTCGAGGTGATGGGGGTGTTGCCGACGCTGTTCGACAGCCGCACCACGCACGCGCGGGAGGTGCTCGCCGACGTGTCGAGCCGCTACGGCCTCGACGTCATCGAGCCGCCGATCGCCAAGTCGGTGCGGTTCGCCGAGGCTCCGGCGGCCGGTCGCTCGGCGCTGTGAACGACGAAGAACGTCCCCGGGGTGCAGGCGTACCGCGAACACGCCCGGCTCCTGGACGCCGCAGCCGGTGGCGAGCAGGGCCGGGTCGTCGCGACCCCGGTTGCGGCTCGCGACGCTCCCGCTCGTGACGTCCCCGCCCATGACTTTCCCGCCCGTGAGGTTCCCGCGCCGTCGACGGGTGCCGACCGGGTCGCTCACGTCTGATGTCCGAGAACTGACATGCCCGACCACAGCGCGAACGACAGGAGCAGGGTGAGTAGCACGGCGTCCTTCGATCGGCTCCGACCTCGCCAGAAGGAGGCCGCCGCCGTCCTGCCGACGCAGACCGACAACGAGGGCAAGCGCGCCCTGTTCAGCACCTCGGTACCCAAGCCGGCGTTCGGGTCGGTGACCGTCCAGTGCACGTCCTGCGACAAGACGTCGGTGCTGTCGCCCTCGCAGGCCGGCCGGTTGCTGCTGACCACCGTGCACATGCCCGGCGTGCGGCGCCACCACGTCAGCTGGGTCAAGTGCCCGGCGTGCGGCAGGCGGAGCTGGAGCCGGCTCAAGCTCCAGCTCTGAGGCCGCCAGCTGTACGGGCGCCAGCTGTACGGGTGCCAGCTGAACGGGCGGAGTTCCGCGGCGGCAGGTGCACGAGGGTGACGTCCTGCAGCTCGCCGGCACGTACGACGGCCGTCTGGTAGGTGCAGGTGGGCATCCGGCGGCGGTCGGTGGGGGAGCCCGGGTTCAGCAGGCGAAGGGTGCCGCGCCGGTTCGGGGTCGACGAGTCCCACGGGATGTGGGAATGGCCGAAGACCAGGACGTCGTCGTCGGGATACGCGGCCGCGGCGCGGCGCTCCCGCCCGGAGGCCGCCCCGGTCTCGTGCACGACGGCGAGCCGAAGCCCGTCGAGGTCGGCCCGGGCGACCTCGGGCAGCCGGGCGCGCAGTTCCGGACCGTCGTTGTTGCCGTAACAGGCGATCAGCCGGGAACTCCGTTGCGCGAGCTGGTCGAGCAGCTCGACGCTGACCCAGTCGCCCGCGTGCACGACCACGTCAGCCGCCTCCACCGCGGACCACACCTGAGCAGGCAGGTCACGCGCGCGCTTCGGATGGTGCGTGTCGGCGAGCAGGACGAGGCGCATGCCTGCGCTCTACCCCCGGCTCGCTCACCGGGCCGCGACCGAGAGGGGCACCACTCGGGATTGCGCCACGGCGGCGGTCGGCGGGAAGCCGAACTTGCTGTCGACCAGAAGCAGCTGACCCCGGACCAGCTTGGCCGTGGTGAAGGTGCGGTCGGTGTCGGTCGGGATGACCTTCCTCGTCGTCGCGCTCTGCCACCGGTCGTCGAGCCGGAGTCGGCTTACCTGACGGGAGAAGTTCTGGACGACAGTGAGGTTGTGGCCTTGCAGAACGAGGCCGTCAGCGTTGACCACCGGACCACCGGAGATCGGCACCTCCCGGATCCGCTTGCTCCGCAGGTCGATTCGCCACAGCTGGCCCGTCGTGCCTTGGGCCGTCAGCAGGTAACGGCCGCCCGGCGTGCTCACGATGCCGCCGAGGTCGAAGTCGCTCCTGTTGGGCGTGTAGGTGATCGTCCGTGACACGTCGAGCCAGCGCTCTATCCTGAACCGGCCGTGCTGCTGCCGGACCCGCCAGATGATCGGCAGTGAGGAGTCGGTGACGTAGGCGGCTCCGTCGGGCGCGACCCACACGTCGTTCAGGAACGAGCCCTGCTCGTTGGTGGGCAGCTCGGCGAGGAGCGCACCGTTGCGGGAGAAGACCCGGACCTCGCCGCTCGGCCCGCCGGCCACGAACACCCGGCCGGCGCGATCCACGTCGATGCCGCGGCCGTCATTCCCGTCGTGGGGTGGCTGCCAGGTCTCGAGCCGACCGCTGCCGACTCGGCCGCGGTAGATCGTGCCGCTGCGGTTGGTGGCGCTGACGTAGATCCATCCGGCCCTGCGGTCCACTCCGATGCCTTCGAGGAAGACGCCGGACTCGGGCAGGTCGTAGGTGTTATCGGCCGGACGGCGCGGGGCCGCCCCCGCCGTCGGCGCGACGAGCACGCCCAGGAAGGTGGCAGCGCACGCCAGCAGGGCGAGCGACACCACCCGGGAGGACCATCTCCCCCGCCGGTGACCGGTGCCGCGACGGGTGCTTGACCCGTGCTCGCTCGCCGGCCCGGCACCGATTCCTGCTCGTTCCACGATTCCTCCTGGGACTCAACACCGGAAGACCACCACAACGCCCAGTCGAGCGTAATCCGGGCACATCCCCCTACCTAGGGGTGTTCGGGATGAATGCCGCGCTGGAGTCGGCGGGGTACGTGAAGTGACGGGCAGGAGTCCAAAGGTCCGGCGCCATCCGAACCGCAACGATGGTGCGGAAGTCAGAGCTGTGCCGAGACCTCATCGACGGAGAGGCCGTGAACCACGACGTCTGTCAACCCCTCGATGCGCCCGCATCCCACGCAGCGGGCAGCGAGAGCGAGCCACGTCGCCTCGTTGTCGGTCGCGGCGATCCCGGCCGCCACCTCGACAAGCGACTGTGCGCAGCTGCGGCAGCTGTGCATCGGCGGGAAGGTCCAGCGCTCGGCACTGTTGAGCAGCGCTGACGTGGCCCCGCACGCGACGCACCGACGACGCGCGACCCCGTTGCCGGCGTCGGCCTCGACGTAGCACCAGGTGGCCGAGTCGTCGCCGTGTCGGTCGCAGCTGGCGAGGACGGTGTGCGTCACCGTCGGGCACCCGGACAGCGACCGCAACCAGTGAAGGAGGTCGTCGGCCTCGTCGCCGCTCACGATGCCCGAGGTGTCGCGAATTGCCACGAGGAACG
>JAVEDQ010000417.1 GCA_030840885.1 Frankiaceae bacterium | reverse complement strand
GCCGCATCCAGGTGAAGAAGATCGCGATGGGCGTTCAACCCGCCCAGTGCCATCCCTGGCTGCGCTCGACCGGACAGGACGAGGTGCGATCCGTGCGGGATGTGGGCGACCACGCCGGCGATGACCTGCCAGGCTCCCGAGGACCGCAGCAGGTGAGTGTCGTCGAGCACCAGGACGAAGGGCCGCTGGCTCTGCTGCATGGCGGCGCCGAGTCGGGGCAGCGCCACCGCCGACAGGAACGACTCGCTCTCGAGGGGACCGGACAGCATGTGGTCGTCGAGCAGATGGAGAGCCTGCGCGATGTAGGCCAGCAGCGCCACCGGCTCGTCGGCGTCGCGGGGAACGTCCAGCCAGACGAAGGTCCGCGCGTCCTCGCAGGCCCATTGCCAGAGCAGGGCAGTCTTGCCGTATCCCGCGGGGGCCGACAGCACGACGAGGCGGCTCGACTCCGCCGCCTGGAGACGCTGCAGGAGAGCCGCCCGGCGGACGAGGACGGGGGCCACCGACTCGAGGTCGGGCGTCGCTTGCGTCGGCACAGCTGGTGGGGACGCAGTTGATCGGAACGCAGTTGGCCGGAATGACAGCTCCGCCTGATGCGGCACGACAAACCCGGACGCTTCGCCGGCCACGGGTCCGGCGGGCTCAGTGGCCTGCTGGGGGGCGTTCGACATCTAAGAACCAATCCTCACGTCGCCTGGCGGTGCGGAGGACCGGCTGCCGGCAAGGCCTTGGCTTGACCAGACCGACACTCACGAGAGCGATCTCCGCAGTCGAAGGGGGGTGACTGCGCCAACCGTCCGGCTGCTCGGAACCATGTCGCCGAAATCAGACGATGTCAACCAGATGTCACTAGGGATGCACGTTCGACTACTCTGTGTAATGCACGCGATGCACAGAGCCGGGTCACATCCGCAGGAATGCGATATTCACGCCGAGTTATCGACGTCGAACGCCCGAGCATCCGCAGCGCGGCCGGAGGTTCACCCGGGAGGCATGAAGCTACGACTTTCACGCGCCCCATCAGCCAGGAGCTGTACGGATCCCCCGGGAGCGCGTCATCGTGAGCAGCAGCACCGTCAGCATCCGAACCCACTGGGTCACGGTCTTCTGATCCTCAGCCGTCTCGCGGCGTGGGCACGAGATTCACCGGTGGAAGGTCACGCACCTCGTGCTGGGTGAGGCGCAGATGGATCCCGTCGGCGACGCTTTCCACATCGCCGATCGGGATCGCCACCTCTTTGCGACCCCAGAGGTGTCCCTCCTGCAGGAGCACGTGCGTCACCCGGTGATCGGTCGGGTCCAGGACCAACCCCTGCACCCGACCGATGTTGCCGTCCGAGGCGTGAACGCGATCCCCGCGGCACACTTCCACCTCGCCGACCGGAACCTTGTCGTAGAAGACGGGCTGGACGGCATTGCCACCGAAGCCGTCCAGGCCGCCACCCACGTCCCCGACACCGAGCCCGTAGTAGGGCCAGGACAGCACCTGGCCGTCCTCGTAGCCCCAGTCACCGTCGGGCCCCGGCAGGAAACGCGCCTCCTCGGCCGTCTCGAGCCGGTCGAACTCGGCCAGCGTGCACTGCAGGCGGAGTCCGCCAGCGGCGCCGTCGGTGAGCTCGATGGGGACCAGTCGAGCCATCCCCACGCGATGCGTGGGCTCGACGACGAGATGGGTGGCGACCCCGGCGACGGGGTCGATCACCAGGCGCTTCAGGTTCCCGCAGCTCCCATCCGAGCAGTGGACCTCGGAACCGATCTCGAACTGCGCTGTTTCCGCCATGCTCGTATCCCTTGCTCGAGGCTCGTGCCGGACAGCTCGGGCCGGATGACCTGTGCTGTCGCCCTACTTGGCGGTGGTCGGCGTCTCGGTCGCGGCCGAACGCGTCGCCGGGATCGGGGCGTCGCCGTGGAGCGCCGACTGGAGGTCCTGCTCCGCGTCGTTCGACAGCGAGGACTTCAGCACGGTGCCGCCGAACTGGCTCAGCCCTTCGGCTGCCTTGTCGGGCGTGACCTTCTCGAGGACCATGAACAGCGCCGAGGTGCCCGGCTGCAGCATGTCGCGGACGCGGGCCTCGAACTCCTTGTCGACTGCGTTCTTCGTGAGGTGGCCGGTGAGGGCACCGAGCCCGGCCCCGATGGCCATCCCGAGGACCGGGACGAAGAACAGCACGCCGAACAGCAGGCCCCAGAACATGCCGTAGCTGGCGCCGCCCCCGACCATGTGGTGGTTCGTCGTGACGTGGAACTTGCCGGACTTGTCCCGTGTGATGACCGCGAGCGCGTCCGGCTGGATCACCAGATCATTCGCCAGCCGCTCCGCCTCCTGCTCGGCCGCGTAGGCGGTCGTCTCGTCGGGGTAGCCGATTGCGATGAGCGTCGACATGGATGCCTCTTCCGTCGGTGGTTCGGTGCGCTGACACCGACCAGCAGAGCAGCCGACCAGGGCAGGCGCGTCACCCCGGAGGGATGAACTGTCGGCTTCGGAATTGCCGGCCCAACCGCGAGCTGAGAGTCGCCGCCCGGGCTCAACTCGTCCGGTACGGGTGATGCGCCGTCGTAGCGCGTCGGCTGCGATGGAGGGGTGTCCACAGTCGCGATCGGAGCTCCCCTGGCGGGAGGCAACCAGCGCACCACCCGTCGACACCTGCTGCGCGTCGCGGTGCGTGTCGCTGCGTTCACGCTGGCGCTCTCGGTGCTCTACGGCCTCGCGCCGCTCGGTGATCGGCGGCACGATTTCATCGCCGTGCAGCTGGCCCTGTCGCTGGCTGCGTTCGTCCTGATCATCGTCTGGGAGATCCGCGAGATCTTCCGTTCCCGCTTCCCGGCGATCCAGGCGATCGAAGCTGTTGCCGTCAGCATCCCGATGCTGCTCCTGATGTTCTCCGCTGCCTACGTCGAGATGGAGGCCGCGAGCACGGGCAGTTTCTCGGAACCGCTGACCCGGATCGACGCGCTGTACTTCTCGATGACGGTCTTCTCGACCGTCGGCTTCGGCGACATCACGGCGAGGTCCGAGGTCGCCCGGATGCTCGTGACGTTCCAGATGTTCGCGGATCTCGTCCTGGTCGGCTTCATCGCCAAGGTCCTCTTCGGAGCCGTCCAACAGCGCAGGCAGACCCTCGTCGCCGGTCCGGCACCGGTCGCGGGCGCTGTCACCCCGCCCGGATGATGCGCGGCCGCTCGGCCGGCGGCAGCGTTGCCTCGACCGAGGAGGTTGTCACGAAACAGGTGCCGAAACAGCGTGCGGCGGAGCCGACCGCACCGGACCCGGTCGCGCTGCTGCGGTCCCGGAAATACGTGGGCCTGCTCGTCATCGCGGCGACGCTTGGCGTACCCGTGGCGGCGGCGGCGTACTTCTTCCTCTCGCTGGTGTCCCATCTGCAGCGGTGGGTGTTCACCGAGCTGCCGCAGGCCGTCGGTTTCGAGTCGGAGCCGCTCTGGTGGCCGGTCCTCCCGTTGTTCGTGGCTGGGGTTCTGGTCGGGCTCACGGTTCGCTACCTGCCGGGTCGGGGAGGGGAGGTGCCCGCCGAGGGATTCCACGCCGGCGGCGGGCCGCCTGCACCGAAGGCCCTGCCCGGCATCGCGCTCGCTTCTCTCACCACGCTGGCGCTCGGGGCAGTCGTCGGCCCGGAGGGGCCGCTCATCGCTCTCGGTGGTGGACTGGCTGCGCTGTTCGTCCACCTGGTGAAGCCGGCCGCACCGACGCAGGCCGTCGTGATGATCGGTGCGGCCGGCAGCTTCGCCGCCATCAGCACGCTGCTGGGGTCCCCGCTGCTGGGCGCGTTCCTGCTCATGGAGGCCTCCGGCCTCGGCGGCGCAACCCTGGGCATCGTCCTCGTGCCGGGGCTGCTCGCGGCCGGGATCGGCGCGCTGATCTTCGTCGGGCTGGACTCCCTGACCGGGCTGGGTGCGCAGTCCCTGGCCATCCCGAGCCTGCCGGCTTTTGCCCATCCGGACGTCGCACAGTTCGGATGGGCACTTTCGATCGGTGTCGGGGCGGCGGTGCTCGGAACGGTGATCCGTCGAGGCGCGCTCTTTCTCCAACCTCGCGTCGAACGTCGGCTGCTCGTCGCGACCCCGGTGCTGGGGCTGGTGATCGCGGGGCTGGCCATCGCCTACGCGCAGGGCAGCGGCAAGCCCTCCAGCGACGTGCTCTTCTCCGGCCAGGATGCGCTCGGCCCGCTGATCCACGACAGTGCGACGTACTCCGTCGGTGCCCTGCTGTTGCTGATCCTCTGCAAAGCGGTGGCGTACGGCGTCTCGCTGTCCAGCTTCCGGGGCGGCCCGATCTTCCCCGCGATGTTCCTCGGTGCCGCGGGAGGCATCGCCCTGTCCCACCTGCCCGGACTGCCCGTCATCCCCGCCGTCGCCATGGGTATCGGTGCGATGGCGGTGACCATGCTCCGCCTCCCGATGGTCTCGGTGCTGCTCGCCACGTTGCTGCTGGAATCCGATGGGCTGGCGGTCATGCCGCTCGTCATCGTCGCCGTCGTCGTGGCCCACGTGGTCACGGCGCACCTGACGACGCCGCCGCCGGTCGAGGCGGGGGAGGGGGTTGAGGCGGCGGAAACGGCGGAGGCGGTCGAGCCCGCCATCGGGTCGCCACCGGCGGTGTCCACAACATGAGGAGCCCGCATCGTTGGGCAGGATCTGCGGGTCGGGTTGGCGTGACCGCCGCGCGGATGCTCGTCGCCGGTGCCTGCTCGTCGCTCGCCGGCGTCACCGTCACCGGAGCAGCGGTCACCACCGCCGGAGCACTCGTCCTGCAGCCCCTGGTCCGACCCCTCACGCAGGTGTCCAAGGCGATCCCGGGTGTGGTCGACGACGTCGTGACGCTCATCGACCCCCGCCGCGACCGCCATCGTCGGCGGGCATCGCAGTCCGGAGAGCTGCTGTCGCTCGAGATCCGCGGTCTTCACGTCGCCGACGCCGGTCCCCGTCTCGCCGAGCTGCTCGACAACCGCCTGAGTGGCACTCCAGGGGTTCTGCAGCATTCCGTCAATTGTGTCTGGGGACGCCTCACGGTGCGCTTGGATCCCGACCGTGTCACGGCGGAGGACATCGCCCGGATCGTCGCCGAGGCGGAGTGGGCGGCCGGTACGGCCGACGTGCCGTGGTCGCGGCACGGTGACCATCCCAGCGACCGCGAACCGGTGCTGACGGCCGGTGTGTCACTGGCATCGACCGCTGCCGCACTGTGCCTGGCCACCGCCGGCGCCGTGGTGCGGGTACCCGGCCCACCGAGATTGCTCAATGCCGCCGTAGCCCTCGCCGATGCCCAGCCCCGCGTCCGTCGGCTGCTCGAGGCCCGTCTCGGCACCAGCCGCGCCGACCTGCTGTTGA
This sequence comes from Frankiaceae bacterium, assembly GCA_030840885.1. Lineage (GTDB taxonomy): Bacteria > Actinomycetota > Actinomycetes > Frankiales > Frankiaceae > JAVEDQ01. Next base: position 7,089 of record JAVEDQ010000417.1, on the reverse strand, counting down.
CGCTGGCCGCGGCGTCAGCCCAGCTGGTCACCCGGGATGCTCCTGGGTTATTGGCGGAGGTCGGTCAACGGGCTGCCCTGCTCTCCGAGGCCGAGACCCGCCGGCGGGCTTTCGACGCCTGGTCCGATCAGTTGCATGGCGTCGAAGGCCCGGCCGTGGTGCCTGCCGTCGAGGTTCAGGCTCGTCCCCGTCCATTGCCGCCCGGCCCCCTCGAGCGAACGGCCGACGAGGCGGCCTCCGGGGCGCTGCTGGCGGCGGCGGCGTCGGTAGCGGGAGGCCGTGGGCTGTCCGGCGCCGCCGACGCGCTGTTGGTCGGTGTGCCCAGAGCGGCTCGGGTCAGCCGAGAGGGGTTCGCCGGCACGTTGTCGACGCTGCTCGCCCGCCGGGGGGTCCTGCCGCTCGATCGCGCCGTGTGGCGGCGGCTGGACCGGGTGGACGTCGTGCTCGTCGACGGAGCGGCCCTGCGGGGGACAGGAACCCTCGTGCTGGAGGCGGTGCCCGTCGCCGAAGGCTGGTCGCTCCGAAAGGTGTGGAGCCAGGCGAGCCTCCTGCTCCGGGAGACCGCAGCCGGCCGGACCGCCGGTGCGGCGCAGGGGTCGCTCCGACTGCAGACCGAGTCCCCGCAGCACCCGACTTCCACCGATGGGCCGACGTGGTTCACGCTTCTCGAGGACTCCCGTCCCGTCGGGCGGGTGCTGACCGGCGCCGAACTCGATCCTCGAGCCGACTCCCTGCTCGCCACGGCGCGGCGCGCCGGCCTGCGCGTGGTGCTCGCTGCCGATGCCAGCACGACGGAAGTCCACGTGCGGGCCGACGAACTGGTTCCGGCGGCCGAGTCGCTGGAGGCCGTGCTGCGCCGGCTCCAGGTCAGCGGACACGTCGTCGCCGTCGTCAGCCGCTCCGCAGCCGCCGCGCTCGCGGCGGCGGACGTCGCCATCGGGGTCGCCGCACCCTCGGAGGTGCCGTGGACGGCGGACCTGCTCACCCACGGGCTCGAGGACGTCGAGACGCTGCTGGCCGCCACCCGGCAGGCCCGCGAGGTCAGTGAGCGCGGCCGACGCCTCGCCCTGTCGGCGAGCATCCTCGGCGGCCTGCTCCTCGTGGCAGGTCCTCGTCCCGGGGCGCGGCTACGGGCCGGGAGCCCGGTTGCCGCGGCAGCGCTGGTCGGGCTCGGGAGCGGCGCGTGGGCGGCCCGGCGGGCGGGCCGTCGACCGTCGGCCGATCCCGTTCGGTTGGTGCCGTGGCACGCCCTCGACGCGGAGGAGGTGCTCGAGAGGCTGCCCGTCATGCCGGACGAGCGAGGTCGCCCGGCCCGCGGGTACCTCGACGCCGCTCCGGCGCCTGGTCGCCGGTTGTGGCAGCACCTGGCCCCGGGCGTCGCCGTCGGGATGGACCTCGCGCGCCACGTGCGCCAGGAACTCGACGACCCGCTGACTCCGGTGTTGTCGCTCGGCGCTGCAGCATCCGCTGTACTCGGCTCTCCGATGGACGCCGTCCTCGTCGGTTCCGTGATGGGCGTGAATGCCCTGGTCTCGGGGCTGCAACACCAGCGGGCGGATCGTGCGATACGTGACCTGCTCCTGGGTGAAGGTCTCCGTGCACGTCGGCTGAGCGGACCGGCGGCTCGGACCATCGGGTACTCGCCGACGGCCGAGGACGAGGTCGAACTCGTACCCGCCGAGAGCCTTCGCGCCGGGGACGTGGTGGGCCTGCAGAGCGGTGATGTCGTCGCCGCGGATGTCCGGCTGCTCGACGTCGACGAACTCGAGGTGGACGAGTCCGGGTTGACGGGGGAGTCCGTCGCGGTCGCCAAGCAGGTCACGGCCACTCCGGGGGCAGAGCTCGGGGAAAGAGCCTGCATGGTCTTCGAGGGCAGCACGATCACGGCGGGGCGGGGGCGCGCGGTGGTCGTGGCCACGGGCGAGGTCACCCAGTCGGGACGGGCGGTCGCCGCGGTAGCCGGACCGCCGGCGTCGGCGGGGGTCCAGAACCAGTTGACCGCCTTGACCGACAAGGCGCTGCCGCTGACGCTGGCAGGCGGGGCCGGGGTGACGCTGCTCGGCATGCTGCGCGGACAGCGACTGCGGGCCGCCGTTGCGGACGGCGTGGCTGTCGCGGTGGCCGCCGTGCCCGAGGGGCTGCCGCTCGTCGCGACCGTCGCGCAGCTCGCTGCGACCCGGCGACTTTCACGCCGAGGTGTCCTGGTCAGGTCCTCCCGAACGGTCGAGGCGCTGGGTCGGGTCGACACGATGTGCTTCGACAAGACCGGCACGCTCACGCTCGGTCGGCTCGACCTCGTCCACTTGGCCGACCTCGACGACGAGTGGACACCTGGTGCCGCCCAGGGTTCGCCGGACGCGCGGCGACTCCTCCGCGCGGCCGCCCGAGCCTGCGAACAACCGGGCCAGGCCCCACCGGTACATGCCACCGACCGGGCGATCCTCGGCTCGGCGGAGGCACTCCTCGGGCAACAGGCGGCACACGTCTGGGACCCGGTCGAGGAGGTTCCCTTCGAGAGCAACCGGGGCTACGCCGCGACGCTCGGGCACACCCGCCGCCGGCTTCGCATCGTCGTCAAGGGCGCGCCGGAGGTGCTGCTGACGCGGTGCGACGGCATCCTGCGGACGATGTCGGCAGACGGCTCCGGCGGACGTCGTGTGCAGCCGTTCCCGGTCGCGGACCGGAAGGCGGCAGAGGCCGTCGTTGACCGGCTGGCGGCCCGCGGGTTGCGCGTCCTGGCGGTGGCGCGACGCGACCTCGCGGAGGTGCCCGGGGATGTCGAAGCGGCCGTTGTCCATCTGACGCTGATGGGTTTCATCGCGCTGGCCGACACCCCGCGTCCCGAGGCCCTCCCGGTCATCTCCGAACTGAATGCCAACGGCATCAGCACCAGGATGATCACCGGCGACCATCCCGTGACGGCGCGGGCGGTCGCCCGCCAACTCGGCATCTGCTCGGACGGCGGCGGGGGGACCGACGTGGTGACGGGTTCCCAGCTCGACGCCGTCCAAGGAGCGGCCGCGAAGGAGCTGATCCTGCAGGCGCGGGTGTTCGCGCGGACGAGCCCGGAGCAGAAGGTACGCATCGTCGCCGCCCTGCAGTCGGTCGGCCGGGTGGTGGCGATGACCGGGGACGGCAGCAACGACGCGGCAGCGATCCGGCTGGCGGACGTCGGCATCGGCATCGCGACGCACGGGTCGACGGCCGCCCGCAATGCGGCGGATCTCGTGCTCACCTCGCCGGACATGGTGCTGCTGCTCGAAGCGCTGGTGGAGGCCCGCGCCATGTGGGAGCGGGTTCGGGACGCTGTCGCGATCCTCGTCGGCGGAAATGCGGGCGAGGTCGTGTTCACCCTGCTGGGCTCCGCACTCTCCGGACGGGCGCCCCTCGGAACGCGGCAGTTCCTGCTCGTCAATCTCCTCACCGACATGCTGCCGGCAATGGCGGTCGCCCTGGCGCCGGCGAGAACCGGTCGCCTCGACCGCCCCGGTGACGAGATCCTCGACATCCGGACGCGGGTCGCCGACGCCGGCCGGGCCCTGGCGGCCATCCCGCCGCCGGAACTGGGGCGCGGGCTGCAGGCCGGCATCGCGCTTCGCGGCGCGGCAACGGCGGCGGGCGGCGCTGGTGCGTGGTTGGTGGGCCGAACCAGTGGGAGGCCACGGCGTGCCAGCACGATGGGCCTGGTGGCCCTCGTGGGAACCCAACTCGGCCAGACACTGCTCGTCGGCGGGCGTAGTCCGCTGGTCTGGGTGACGGTGCTGGCCACCGGGGCAGCCCTCGTCGCGATCGTGCAGACGCCGGGGGTCAGCCGGTTCTTCGGCTGCGTGCCTCTTGGCCCGATTGCCTGGACGACGGTGGCCGGTAGCGCGGCCGGGGCCACGGTCGCCTCGGCTCTGGTGCCGCGCGCGTTTCCCCGGTTGGCCGAGCGGATCGCGACGGTGTCGGTCGTCGACGTGGCCGCATGGGTCCGACCGGGGCCGGAAAGGTCGGTGCCGCGCTCCGACCGCTCGATGCTGGCGCCCCAGCCGTGACGGCAGCTGGTGGTGCAGCTCTCAGGTGACTTCGTCGACGCCCGAGCCGATCTCGCGCAGCAACTCACTGTGCGACGAGTGCAAGCGGTGGCCCACGACGATGAGTGCGGCGAGCGGCGGCTCGATCACTTCCGCGACGGCCAGCACCGCGATGGTCGCGTAGAAGGCCAGGTGTTCGACGGGCGTGCTCCGAGTGGGAACGATCTTGCGGGCCAGGTGGAGCGGATTCAGGGCGACGAAGGTGGAGCGCAGATTGGCCGGACCGACCGGCACGTCCGGGGCGACCGCGGGATCGGTGGCGACCGAGGGCTTGGTGGTCGAGGGATCAGGCGCGGCGGGAGGGCCGGCAGCCTGACGGGGAACGGTTCGGGGCGCGGCCATCGAGGAGCCTTTCGTCGGCATTCCGGAGCAGAGGTCACCGGATCGCAATGACCCTCCGTCGAGCCGAGGGTGGTCGCATCATCCCGTGCGGGTGATGCCGTTCCGATCCCGCTGCACGCACGCTGAGCCCGCACCCGGTCCCGGCCGGACGCGGAGCAGTCGGCCGCGACGAATGCACCATCCCGAAACGGCCACCTTGCAGGAGGATCACATGGCGCTGCACACCCACGTGGCGGAAGCGGAACGTCCGGACGCACGGCTGTCGATCAGTCCGATGTTCAGCCGGAACGGTGAGCGCGTCGATGTGCCCAAGCATCGGCTCCCGGCGGACTCGATGCTCCCCGACACCGCTTATCAGATGGTTCACGACCACCTCATGCTGGATGGCAACGCGCGGCTGAACCTCGCCACGTTCGTCACCACGTGGATGGAGCCCCAGGCAGGTCAGCTCATGGCCGAGAGCCTCGACAAGAACATGATCGACAAGGACGAGTACCCGCAGACCGCGGAGCTGGAGATGCGCTGCGTCAACATGCTCGCCCGGCTGTGGAACGTCCGCGGGGACGACCCCGGTCTCGGCTGCTCGACCATCGGTTCCAGCGAGGCGGCCATGTTCGCCGGACTGGCGCTCAAGCGGCGCTGGCAGCACCGGCGCAAGGCCGCCGGTGAGAGCACCGAGCGCCCGAACCTGGTCATGGGCATCAACGTGCAGGTCTGCTGGGACAAGTTCTGCAACTACTTCGAGGTGGAGCCGCGGTTCGCCCCCATGGACGGCGAACGCTTCCACCTCGACGCCGACTCCGCGGCCCGGCTCTGCGACGAGAACACCATCGGCGTCGTCGGCATCCTCGGGTCGACGTTCGACGGCAGCTACGAGCCGATCTCCGAGATCGCCGACGCGCTCGACGACCTCCAGACGCGCACCGGCCTCGACGTGCCGATCCACGTCGACGGCGCCTCCGGCGGGATGATCGCCCCGGTCCTCGACCCCGACCTGGTTTGGGATTTCCGGTTGCCGCGGGTGGCGTCCAACAACACCTCCGGGCACAAGTACGGGCTCGTCTACCCGGGCGTCGGCTGGGTGGTCTGGCGGGATGCGGACGCGCTGCCCGAGGAACTCGTCTTCAAGGTGAACTACCTCGGCGGCGACATGCCGACGTTGGCGCTGAACTTCTCGCGCCCAGGCGGGCAGGTGATCGCGCAGTACTACACCTTCCTCCGACTCGGGTTCGAGGGCTTCCGGCGGGTGCAGCAGGAGTGCCGGGACGTGGCGACGTACCTGTCGGACGCGCTCGAGCAGATGGGGCCGTTCCGGCTGCTGACACGAGGTGACGAATTGCCGGTCTTCGCGTTCACCACGGCGGACGACGTGGACAGCTTCAGCGTCTTCGACCTCTCGGCCCTGCTCCGGGAGCGAGGCTGGCAGGTGCCCGCCTACACTTTCCCGGCGAACCGCGAGGACCTCGCGGCACTCCGCATCGTCGTCCGCAACGGCTTCGGGCGAGAACTCGCCGATCTCCTCCTCGACGACGTCCGGCACGTGCTGCCACGGCTGCAGCAGCAGTCGTCGCCGGCGCGGGGGCCGGCGGACGCCAGCTTCGACCACGCCGGTGCCAAGGGGCGCAAAGCCGGCTGAGCCGCACCCGGCCTCGTCCCACCGACCCCAGCGGAGGAGGAAGCGCTCGTGGGCTCACCGAAGATTCCGCACCAGGTCGGCGGGGACGAGTGGCACGGGACCGCGGGGGTCGCGTCGCCTCGGCTGTCCGCGAAACTGGAGCAACCGACAGCCTCGAGTGGGCTCGTGCGGCGCTCCCGGCAGGTCGACCAGCTCCGAGGTGCGACCGGACCGCTACTCGTCCTGACCGCCCCGCCGGGCTATGGCAAGACGACCGTTCTCGGGCAGTGGGCGCAGGAGGACGACCGGCCGTTCCTCTGGGTTTCCCTCGACGCCGGCGATAACGACCCCGCCGTCCTCCTGATGTACCTGACCCAGGCGTTTTCCGGCTCCGTCCGGTTCGGCGCGAACCTCTTCGCGGGTCCGCTGGACGACCAGGAGTTCTTCCGGACGGTCACGCTGCCGCGCCTGGGACTGGCGCTGGCGCATCGGGCACTGCCATTCGTGCTGGTGCTCGACGACACCCACGTGTTGAAGGGTCCGGTCTGGGACCTCGTCTCGTTCCTCGTCGAGCACGTCGCCACCGGCTCCCAGCTCGTTCTGAGCGGGCGAACGGAACCCGACCTCACCCTCCAGTGCCTCCGAACGCACCCGAAAGCCCTGCAGCTCCGCGCGAGCGACCTCGTCATGACGGTCGACGAGGCGCAGATGCTCGCTCGTTCGGCCGGGACAGCGCTCGACGTGACCAGCGCGGCAGCACTCGTCAGACGCACCGAAGGGTGGCCGGCCAGTCTGTATCTGGCCGTCCTGTCCCTTCGTGGTCGCATCGACCCGCGAAGCGCCGTAACCGGGTTCACCGGCAACGATCGACTCGTGTCGGAGTACATCCAAGAGGAGGTGCTGGCACCGGCCGACGACGAGGTCCGTCGCTTCCTCCTGCGCACATCGGTTCTGCGGACCCTCTCGGGTCCGCTGTGCGACGCCGTGCTCCGCAGCACGGGCAGCCAGCGGATGCTGGAGCGCATCAACCGGGCCAATGTGCTGCTGACGTCGCTCGGG
>JAVEDQ010000380.1 GCA_030840885.1 Frankiaceae bacterium | reverse complement strand
GCCTGGCTCGCGGGGCGCCGCGTCGCCCAGGTCGCCGCCGAATTCGGTCACGTCGACAAGGCCAAGACGCACCGCGCCGGCACCGCGGCGCTGCTGCTGTTCGCGACCTCGCCGTACGCCATCCGCTACGGCAGCGAGGCGCGGATGTACTCGCTCGTCGTGCTGCTGGTCCTGCTGTTCGGCCTGGCCACCGCACGGGCCCTGGAGCAGCCCGGCCCGCGCCGCTGGGCCGCGCTGACCCTGGCGACGGCCGCGCTGGCGTACACGCACTACTGGACGTTCCTGCTGCTGGCCACCGTCGCGATCTTCCTGCTGCTGCAGTCGCGCCGTCGCGCGCAGTACCGCGAGCCGTGCCTCAAGGCGCTGTACAGCATGCTTGCCGCGTCGGTGCTGTTCCTGCCGTGGCTGCCGACGTTCCTGTTCCAGATGCTGCACACCGGCACCCCGTGGGCGCCGAAGGTGCAGGCGCAGGTGCTGCTCGACACGATCTTCGACTGGGCCGGTCACGCCTCGACCGGAGCGCTGCTCGGCCTCGTCCTGCTGTTCACCGCCTTCATGGGGCTCACCGCGCGACCCGGTTCCGACGGCCTGCACGTCGACCTCAAGGGGCGCGTCCCCGGGCGGTACCTCGCCGCGCTGTGGCTGGTGCCGCTGGTGCTCGCCTACTTCGTCTCGCTGGCCGGTGGCAGCGCGTACGTCGAGCGCTACACCGGCATCTCACTGCCCGCCTTCCTGCTGCTGAGCGCGCTCGGACTCGGGCTGCTGCCGAACCGCCGCCTGGTCGGGGCACTGCTCACACTTGTCTGCGTGACCGGCCTGATCGGCGGGGACGGCCTCGCCCGGGCCGAACGGACCCAGGCCGGTGAGATCGCCGCTCGTATCGACGCCCAGTTCCGTCCTGGGGACGTCGTCGCCTACTGCCCCGACCAGCTGGGCCCGGCCGTCCACCGCGCCCTGGCCCGTCGCGGTGACACCAGTCAGATCAAGGAGGTCGCCTTCGCCGACTCCCTCGGCCCGGCGATGGTGGACTGGGTCGACTACGCCGACCGGATGCGCCGCGCCAGCGCATCGGACTTCGCCAGCGAGATCGACCGTCTGGCCGGGCCGGACGCGTCGATCTACTTCGTCCGCGCCGACGGCTACCGGCTGTTGGAGGGGACCTGCGCGTCCGTGTCAGACCAGCTGGCCGCCTTCCGTGACCGGACGTTCCAGATCGGCCGCCGCGAGGTGATCGAGGGCGGCACGCTCGAGCGGTTCTCGACGTCGCGCTGACGAAGCTCCCGGTGCACGCACAGGGTTCGGCGGAGAGGCGTTCGGCCGAGAGGCGCACGACGGAGCAGAGCACCTCGTGGCACGCCGAGCCGGTGCTGTTCGGGCTCCTGGTGCTGCTGCAGCTGGTCCCGCTGCTGCTGCTCCGCCACCTCGGCAACCAGGACGGTCCGTCCCACCTGGCCACCGCGCGTGTGCTCCTCGACCATGCCGACGCCGCCCACCCGATCTACGCCTGCCTGTACTGGCTCGACGCGTTCCCGTCGCCGAACCTCGCCACCGAGGGCCTGCTGACCGGGCTGGTGGCGCTCTTCCGGCCGGAGACCGCGGAGAAGCTGCTGGCCGCCGGCTACCTCGTTGCCTTCCCGCTCGCGGTGCGCTACGTCCTGCAGCGCGCCGACTCGCACCGACCGAACGCAAGCGCGCGGTGGCTCTCCTACGCCGCCTTCCCGCTCGCGAACGGGTTCCTGTTCGCCAGCGGGTTCTCGAACTTCTGCTACGGCACCGTCGTGTTCGTCCTCGGTGCCGGCTGGATCCTCCGACCGCGGCGTCGCACCGGGGCGCGCTACGTCGCAGGACTCGCCGCCTGGTTGCTCGGCGCCTACGTCACCCACTTCATCCCGGCGGCGCTGCTCGCCCTGCTCGCCTTCGTCCCCCCGGTCGCCGAGCTGTGGCGGGCCCGCACGGCCCGGCTGCCGAGCGCGCGGCAGGCCCTCGACGGGCTGGGCGCCACGGTGCTCGCGATGATGCCGTTCGCCGTGCTCTCCGGGCTGTTCCTGCTGCGACCCGCGCCGGGGGAATCGCGCCGCGACAACCCGCTCGCCCTGCTCGTCCAGCTGCCGCTGCTGGTCAAGCCCGTCGTCGCCCTGTCCTATGCGGAGTACCCGCTCGCCATCGCGGTCGGTGTCGCCCTCACAGGACTGGTGGTGCTGACCGCTCGCCGCGTGGGCCGCGCCGGGCTCCGTGGCGCTGCCGGGCACATCGCGGTGGGGGCGGGACTCGTCGCCCTGCTGTACCTGGCTGCCCCCGAGGGCACGTCGCAGGGCGGCGCGATCAACGCGCGGCTGGCGACGTTCCCGCCGCTGCTGGCCCTGCTGTGGCTTGGCGCGACCACGGCGACCGCTCCGCCGGCGGCGGTGCTGCGCCGCGCGAGCGCCGTCGTGTTCGTCGTGGCGGCGATCGGCATCGCCGGCGTCCGCTGGCCGGTCGAGCAACGGCATTCCGACCAGGTCCAGGCCTACGTCGACGCCGCCGCGCAGGTGCGTCCCGGCTCGACGGTGCTCGGGTTGCAGTACGAGAGCGCCAACGTGCCCAAGGTGCGCGGGTTCTCCGACCCCACGCTGCACGGCGCGAGCCTCGTCGCCGTCCTCACCGCCGGCGTCGATGTCGGCCATTACGAGGCGGAGCTCTCGTACTTCCCCACGCGCTTCCGCCGTGAGACCGACGTGAGGCGGGTCATCGACCCGTCGCTGCGCGGGTTGGACCGGACGCCGTCGCGGATCTCGCGGCTGCTCGACGACCAGGGGCAGGCGCTCGTCGACTACGTCCTCGTTCGAGGGGACCCCGAGCGGGTGCCGCCGGCGGGACGGGTTGCCGCGGCGCGCATCACCGACGAGCTCGCCGGCTACCGGTTGGTCGGCGTCTTCGGTGAGCGAACCGGCCCGGGCACCGCGCCGGTTCGTCTCT
>JAVEDQ010000370.1 GCA_030840885.1 Frankiaceae bacterium | reverse complement strand
TGGCCGTCCGGGATCGCCGCCTCTCGCGCCCTCAACTTGGCGGTCCTGGTGTCCGCCATCCGGTTAGCGGTCGTGCGTGAGCGGGTGGCCGTCCGAGACGGCCATGCCTCCCCCTCGGTGCCTGGTGGGCAGATCTGGCGCCGCATCCGGTGAGCATTCGAGCTTCGTGGCCGTCTGAAAAGGCCATGCCCGTCATGTGTCGTGAGTCGGAAGCCCTGCTCGGCCATCGTCGGCGTCCTGGCCTCCTCAGACGGTCATGGCTGGTAGCAAGGTCGCGGTCGCATGCCCCAGTGGCCGCCGCGCCAGAAATGTCGGACCCCTCTGAGAGCGTCGAACAGACGTTCGAACAGGGAGGCGGCATGGGGTTGGACCGTGCGTTGCTCGAGGACGAGCCGGGGCCGGCGCTAGCGGCGGCGGTACTGACGGCTGATGCGTCGGCGCTGGATCGAGGGGAGGCGTTGGTGCTGCTGGAAGCCGCGGCCCGGCTCACGCGGGCGCTCGCCGCGGCCGAGGCAGCGCTGATGGTGGCAGCGGCGGGGGAGGAGGCCGTCTCGGATCCTCCAGGTCAGCACGACGGGGACGGCGCCCCGCTGGACGAGGCCGGCGAGGAGGTCGCCATGACGCTGGGCGGCAACCGTCACTTCGTGCTCAACCGGCTGGAGTCAGCCCGCTTCCTGCTGCGGAACCTGCCGCGCACGCTCGCAGCGATGCGGGCGGGAGTGTTCGGCTGGTACGAGGCGGAGCGCGTGAAGTCCGCCGCCGAGCAGTTGTCCGATCCCGATCTGATCAGCCGGCTGGAAGCGCGCATCGTGCCGCGCGGGACCTTCGATCTGGCTCGCCGGTTGCGGCGTGCGGTCGCGCGGCTCGACCCGGAGGGGGTGCGCAAGAAGGCGGAGCAGAAGCGTCGTGAGCGGCAGGTGCGCTGGTGGCAGGACCGCGACGGAGGTGGCGGGGTGCTGCAGGCATCCGGCCCGAGCCATCTGATGGCGATCCTGGCGGCGGCGATCGATGTCGAAGCCAAGCCCAAGCAACCCGGCGACTGCCGCACCATCGACATGCGCCGCTTCGACGTGCTCATCGACTGGGCCCGCCACCGCCTTGGCATGCCCGATCCGCAGGCCGAGCCCGACGCCCCGGCTCCTCGCCCACGCACGGGGCGTTGCGAGAGCTGTGGCCGGACGGGTCCGTCCCGGGTGCCGATCAACGTCACGGTGTCGCTGAACACGCTGCTTGGCCTGTCGGAAGCTCCGGGTGAGCTGGCCGGCTGGGGCGTTCTGGACGCCGACGCCTGCCGCGAGCTCGCGGCCGACGGCAGATTCATCCGCTGGCTCACCCAACCGCAGACCGGCGAACTGCTCGACCTCGGCGCCGACACCTATGTGCCGGGCGACCGCCTGGCCGGCTTCGTTCGCGGTCGCGACCGGGTCTGCTGTGCTCCGGGTTGCAACCGAGCAGCCGAACACTGCGACCTTGACCACCGCGAGGCGTTCGACCACGCCGTCGCCGAACAGGTGAAACAGGCGGTTGCGGCGGGCGACCGCGGTGCTGCGCCGGCCCAGCCCGGGCCGACAGTCCGAGCCAATGTGGGGCCGCTGTGTCGGCGCCACCACCGCGTCAAGCACGCAGCTGGCTGGAGCATCCACCTCGACGAGCAGGGCAACACCGTCTGGACCTCACCTCGCGGCAGGACCTACACCAACTTCCGCGAGCACCACGGCGACGACGACCTTCCCGGCACCTCCCGGTCGAGCAACGAGGCAGCTTGACGTTGACTGGGCGAGTCAGTCGACGGTGCCCATCACCGCTTCGGCGGCGCCCCGGACCATCGCCGCCACCGTCCGGGTCGCCGCGGCGCGAGGCATCGAGGACGGGTCCCGACGCCACCGGTCGATCGCGGCGTCCGCCATCCCGACCAGCCCGGTCGCGAGGGTGTCGGCGATGGACGGTGCGGCCGAACCCGTGGTCATGAGGTAGTCGCGGATGATCGCCGCGGTGCGTCCGACGACGGTGTTCTTGACGCGGTTGATCGGGCTCTCGCCGTCGCCGCTGACGTCCCACATGGAGCGGACGAACTCGTAGAGGTACGGATGCGCCAGCAGCCAGTCGACGTAGCCGTCGATCGCTCCGGTGATGGCCGAGTCGACGTCGGAGTCGACCTGCAGCCGAGGTGCGAGGGCTTCGACGAGCAGGTCGGCGGCCCGGTCGGCGACGGCTCGGTCGAGGTCGGCACGGTCGGTGAACTGGCGGTAGAGGGCGGGCCGGCCGACGCCGAGTTCGGCGGTGATAGCGCTGACCCGCGCTTGCGGGCCGTCGCGCTCGATGACGGCGACGGCGGCATCGACGAACTCTGCGCGCCGCCGGTCACGGTGGCCGGCCCAGCGGGTGGCCCGGCCGTCGACGCGCGGGGCCTCCGGCTGCTCGACCTGCACCCCTGACGACACGCCCAGAACTCTAGACCGGCGCCGATATCTGGTACACAGTGTTCCTGTTACCCGGTGTCCCAGCATTTGTGTTCGGCCTAGTTCCGGAGGTCCAGATGGTGACCACTGCTGTGCCGCGTGACCGCGAGAAGGTCGCCGAGCGGCTGCTCCTTGCCTCGGCGCGCCACTCCTACGACCCCGTGACGGCCATCGACTGGGACGCACCGCTGCTGCCCGGGGTGCCGGCGGCGCCACTGGAGCGCACCTCGCTGTACGGCACCGAGCTCTGGAAGACGCTCACGCCCGACCAACAGGCGACGCTCAGCTGCCACGAGTTCGCGAGCATCGCGAGTGTCGGCTTGTGGTTCGAGATCATCCTGATGCAGGCCCTGCTCCGCTACGCCTACGACCAGAACCCCTACCGCCCGCACACCCAGTACGCCCTCACCGAGATCGGTGACGAGACGCGCCACTCGATCATGTTCGCCCGCGCTGCGGACAAGCTGACCGGGGGCGTCCGCTACCGGCCCACCAAGCTCGTGCACCAGCTCGGCCGGGTGTTCAAGTCCACGGCGGCGGGTCCGTCGATGTTCGCGAGCGTCCTGGTCGCCGAGGAGACGCTCGACCGGATGCAGCGCGAGATCATGAACGACGAGACCGTGCAACCGCTCTCGCGGATGGTCAGTCGGATCCACGTCACCGAAGAGGCACGGCATGTCCGTTACGCGCGGGAGGCGGTATCGCGTCAGATGCCGCGGCTGTCGAAGAAGGAACTGGCCTGGCACCGCAGCCTCACCGCGGTCACGAGCTGGTTCGTGGTCGACAACATCATCGATCCGGCGGTCTACTCCTCAGTAGGCCTCGACCCGCAGTACGCGGCGTCCGTGGCCCGCGACAACCCGCACCACCGTGAGAACCGCATCTGGATGGCCGAGAAGGTCACGGCCTTCCTCACCGAAGCCGGTGTCATCGCCGGTCCGAGCCGGGCGATCTGGCGACAGGCCTCGCTGATCGCCTGATCCCTGACCCGATCCCGATCCCGATCCGCTTATTTCTGATCCGCATTCCCGCTGACATGGGCCCGGAGAGACGAGGAGACTTCACACGTGGAGCGCGAACCCTACGAGCCGGAGCATGAGGCGTTCCGCGCCGCTGCTCGCACCTTTCTCGAGCGGGAATGCGTCCCGCACCACAAGCGGTGGGAGGCCGAGGGCATCGTCCCGCGCGAGGTGTGGGTCGAGGCCGGCAAGCAGGGCCTGCTGGGCATGTCCGTCCCCGAGCAGTACGGCGGCGGTGGGGTCGACGACTTTCGCTACAACATCGTGCTCGCGGAGGAGATCGCCCGTGCCCGCACCAGCGGCATCGGATTCGGCCTGCACAACGACGTCGTCGAGCCGTACCTGACCAAGCTCGCCACCGAGGAGCAGAAGCAGCGGTGGTTGCCCGGTTTCTGTACCGGCGAGCTGATCACCGCGATCGCGATGACCGAGCCGGGGACGGGCAGCGACCTCCAGGGCATCCAGACCCGCGGGACGCCGAACGGCGACGGCTGGGTGGTGAGCGG